>NZ_JAMYLQ010000016.1:0-138305 GCF_040318115.1 Mesorhizobium sp. M1312
CCGGCGGCTCTCGCCACCCAAAACCGCCGCTACAACACGTTCGCGAAGATCATCCGAAAGAGGTCGCGTCATCAGATGCTGGCCTTCCACTCCAGCCAGCATCTTGAATCACAAAACCGACTGATCCGGAATCCCCTTCGATTCCGTCAAATGAGGAACCGCTCTAGGAGATCGGCATCAAGCTTCGATAGGCTCTTTGAGCATTTCAACAAGGCGTCGGGAGCGCCTAGTCTGACGGCGAAAGAAAGGAGCAAAAGACCGCAAAGCGCCCAACGGCGGTTGCCAGGCGCTGAGCATCGCCTAATTCCGTCATGCGTCCTGGTCGGCCGGGATCATCACGTTTTCCCAATGTTCGCCAGCCGCGACGTTGCAGCTTCTGCCGGCGACATCGGTGACGATGATTGTCCAGCTTCCGGTGTCGGCGACATAGACTTCCATAATCGCCATCTGACCGATCAGCCCGAAAGCAAACTGTCTTTCCTGGAACTTCTCGCTCAGGTGGGCGACGAGATCGCCATGTTCAACGCAATGATATTGGGCGCTTGCGGCGTTCGTACCCGCCGCCAATACGCCAGCAAGAACCAGGGTTTTCAACCAGACTAACAGCGACTTGCGTGCCATAGGGCGCACCTCCTTTGCCATCACGTCCGGCAAAGGAGCGCGTCATTTTGCCGGAACGATCCAGGCCGGTTCCGACGTCATCGCGTCATTCCTTTCCGTGTTCCGGTCTGTCATTAGGGGGGACGATTCCAGATGTTCCCACTATGTTCCGTATATGGTGTCGGCAACGAAAAGCGCAAGCAGGCGCCCGCTGGGGCGCCTGTGGATTCGTTTGAGGATCGTCGCCGAGAATCGCGGCCTGCGCGGCCTTGCCGAAGCGGCTGCCACGCGCTAGGCGGGTCAGGTGCCTGGCAGTGCGGCTGTCGTCACCGCGCTCTCCCAGCCTTCACCCACCGAAACCACGCAGCTTTGACCGCGTGTGTCGCTGGCGAGGATGGTCCAGGTGCCTTGATCGGAAACGAAGACTTCAACAATCACATTCGGATTGACGACGCCGAGCGCGGTCGGGTTTTCCCGGAACTTGTCGCCGAGCGCCTTGATCATGTCGGCTCGTGGCGCGCATTGTTCGGCCGCTGTTGCCGGGGCGGCGGAAAACGCGGCAGCCGCCGCGCCAAGTATCGACACCATAAGACGTGTCATCGGACACCTCCTCGCGCCGGCCGATGCCCCCGACTGTCGCCAGCGCCGTTGGTTGATCTGCCGCGCCTTCTTCGCGGCAGGATTGCAAGTTAAGGTTTTTGCCGCCCGCCTGGTTCCATCACATTAGTGTTCACGCACATACGGGCCGCGACCGATCAACAAAAAGGCCCGCTTTTGGCCGGGCCTTTTTCGTCTCAATCTTAAATCTGGACCAGTTTGTCGTCCGGCTAATTCATCGTCGGGATGACGAATTCGGCGCCGTCCTTCACGCCTGCCCGCGCGCCCGCAGCCGAAGGCGAGGACGCGCAAACAAAAAACCGTCCGGCTAGTTCATCGTCGGGATGACGAATTCGGCGCCGTCCTTCACGCCGGACGGCCAGCGCGAGGTCACCGTCTTGGTCTTGGTGTAGAAACGGAATGCGTCCGGTCCGTGCTGGTTGAGGTCGCCGAAGGAAGACGCTTTCCAGCCGCCGAACGTGTAGTAGGCGATCGGCACCGGGATCGGCACGTTGATACCGACCATGCCGACCTGGACTCGCGAGGCGAAGTCGCGGGCGGCATCGCCGTCGCGGGTGAAGATGGCGACGCCGTTGCCCATTTCGTGGTCGTTGGCGAGCTTGATCGCGTTCTCGTAAGTCGGCGCGCGCACCACGGAGAGCACCGGCCCAAAGATCTCTTCCTTGTAGATGCGCATGTCGGCGGTCACGTTGTCGAACAGGCAGCCGCCCATATAGTAGCCGTTCTCGTAGCCCTGCATGGAAAAGCCGCGGCCGTCGACGACCAGCTTGGCGCCTTCCCTGACGCCGGTATCGACATAGCCCTTGACCCGCTCCAGCGCCTGCGCCGTCACCAGCGGGCCGAAATCGGCGGACGAATCCGTCGACGGGCCGACCTTCAGGCTTTCGACACGCGGCACCAGCTTTTCCATCAGCCGGTTGGCGGTATCGTTGCCGACCGGGACAGCCACCGAGATCGCCATGCAGCGCTCGCCGGCCGAGCCGTAGCCGGCGCCGATCAGCGCGTCGACGGTCTGGTCCATGTCGGCGTCGGGCATGATGATCATGTGGTTCTTGGCGCCGCCGAAGCACTGCACGCGCTTGCCGGCCGCGCAGCCGCGCGAATAGATGTACTGGGCGATCGGCGTCGAGCCGACGAAGCCGATGGCCTTGATGTCGGGATCGTCGAGGATGGCGTCGACCACGTCCTTGTCGCCGTTGACGACATTGAGAATGCCCGCCGGCAGACCGGCCTCGAGGAACAGCTCGGCGATGCGCATCGGCACGCCTGGGTCGCGCTCCGAAGGCTTCAGGATGAAGGCGTTGCCGGAAGCGATAGCCGGCGCGATCTTCCACAATGGGATCATCGCCGGAAAATTGAACGGCGTGATGCCGGCAACGACGCCGAGCGGTTGGCGCATCGAATAGACGTCGATGCCGGGGCCGGCGCCGTCGGTGAACTCGCCCTTCATCATGTGCGGCGCGCCGATGCAGACCTCGACCACTTCCAGGCCGCGCTGGATGTCGCCCTTGGCGTCGGCGATCGTCTTGCCGTGCTCGCGCGCCAGAATGTCGGCCAGCGCATCATACTCCCTGGCGACCAGTTCGAGGAATTTCATCAGGACGCGCACGCGCCGCTGTGGGTTGGTCGCCGCCCAGCCGGGCTGCGCCGCCTTGGCGTTTTCCACCGCTGCGCGCAGTTCCGCCTGCGAAGCCAGCGCCACCGTGCCGCGCACCGTGCCGTCCATCGGCTGCATGACGTCCTGCTTGCGGCCGCTGGTCCCAGCGACACGCTTGCCGCCGATGAAATGACCGTATTCGATCATGGTTTCTCTCCCTGATTTGTGATGCGGCATTGTCCGCCTTTGCGCGGCCGATGGCAACGCGAGCGAAAACGCATCCGTTGTGCGGAAAATAGATAGCGGTGCTCGGCTGTGCATCAATTCCCGCAAATGATAGGGTGTGGCGGGGCATCCCCCGCAGGAACTCTCAGGTTGACCTTCTTCACACCCCCTTCTGTCCTGCCGGACATCTCCCCCGCAAGGGGGGAGATTGGCAGTTTCGCCGACGGCATCTCCTTTGCAGCGTTGAAGATTTGCGAAAGCGAGGGTGGTGACATCCGATCTCCCCCCTTGCGGGGGAGATGTCCGGCAGGACAGAGGGGGGTGGGCGGGAACGCGGCGTTCAACGCTAATATTGCGGACGTCAGTCATGAACTGGGATGACGTCCGCATCTTCCTGGCGGTGGCGCGTGCCGGCCAGATCCTCGGCGCGGCCAAGCGGCTGGAGCTCAACCATGCCACCGTCTCGCGCCGCGTCGCCGCACTCGAGGATGCACTGCGCACCAAACTCTTTCGGCGGCTGACCACCGGCAGCGAGCTGACGCCGGCGGGCGAACGCTTCCTCGACCTCGCCGAGCGCATGGAAGGCGACATGATCGCCGCGCGCTCAACCGTGGCGGGCGAAGGCGACGATGTTTCGGGCACGGTGCGCATCGGCGCGCCTGATGGTTTCGGCGTCGCCTTCCTGGCCAAACGCCTCGGCGCACTGACGGCGCTTCACCGCGAACTCACCATTCAGCTGGTGCCGGTGCCGCGTTCCTTCTCGCTATCCAGGCGCGAAGCCGACATCGCCATCACCGTGGAGCGGCCGACCGAAGGCAGGCTGGTGGCGGGGAAGCTGGTCGACTACACGCTCGGCCTGTTCGCGTCCCGCGCCTATGCCGAAGCGCATGGCCTGCCCCAGACGCCCGCCGAGCTCGGCCGGCACACGCTGATCGGCTATGTGCCGGACCTCATCGTCAGCCCCTCGCTCGACTATGCGGCCGAGTTCAGCGCCGACTGGCGCACGAGCTTCGCCATCTCCTCGGCACTCGGCCAGGCCGAAGCGGTGCGCTCCGGCGCCGGCATCGGCATCCTGCACACCTTCGTCGCCCGTTCGATGCCGGAACTGGTGGCTGTCGACATTGTCGCGCCCATCCGCCGTGCCTACTGGCTGGTCTATCACGAATCGGTCAGGCCGCTGCGCCGCGTCCAGATCGTCGCGAGCTTCATCACCAAGGCGGTCGAACGGGAGCGAGGGCTGTTCGTCTGACAATATTCATCCGACGCGTTTGAGATTGTCCTCCAACCGCTGCAGTTTCGGCAAAGTGTGTTGGAGCTTAATCCCAAGTCGCGCGGCAAGTTCCTTCACCGCGTTCACATGCGTGAAGGACACTTCCGATCCTACCGCTGGTATCGCTCTGGTCCGAGGTCGCGGACATTGATGTCCGGCACCCGGCTGGAAATGATGTCGGCCATGACCTTGGCCGAGCCGCAGGCCATGGTCCAGCCGAGCGTACCGTGGCCGGTGTTGAGATAGAGATTGGAGAACTCGGTACGGCCGATCAGCGGCGGGCCGTCCGGCGTCATCGGCCGCAACCCGCACCAGAAGGTCGCCGACCGCATGTCGCCGCTGCCTGGAAAAAGGTCGCCGAGCGAATGTTCGAGCGTACGCCGCCGCGATTCATGCAGCGTCAGGTCGAAGCCGGAAATCTCCGCCGTGCCGCCGACCCGGATGCGATCGCCGAGCCGGGTGATCGCCACCTTGTAAGTCTCGTCCATCACCGTCGACACCGGTGCTGCGGCAGCATCCTTGATCGGCACAGTGATCGAATAGCCCTTGACCGGATAGACCGGGACGGGTCGTTTCAGCGTGCACATGAACTTGGCCGAATAGCTGCCCATCGCCATCACATAGGCGTCGGCAGCCTTCCAACCGTTGCTCGTATTGAGGTTGGCGATCCGGTTGCGCTTCTTGACGACGCGCCTTATCTCCGTGTCGTATTCGAAGGTGACGCCACGCGCCACGCAGAGCTCGGCCAGACGGTCGGTGAACATCTTGCAGTCACCGGTTTCGTCGCCGGGCAGTCGCAGGCCTCCGACGAATTTTTCACGCACCCCTGCCAGCCACGGCTCAGCTGCGATGCAGCCGTCGGGATCGAGAATCTCGTAAGGAACGCCGTACGTCTTCAGCACTTCGACATCGCCGGCAGTGCCGTCGAGCTGTTGTTGCGTGCGAAAAAGCTGCAGCGTTCCTTTGGTGCGCTCGTCATAGGCGATGCCGGTCGCCTCGCGCAGCGCTTTCAGCGTGTCGCGGCTGTATTCGGCCAAAGGCACCATCCGCGCCTTGTTCACCGCATAGCGCTCAGCCGTGCAGTTGCGCAGCATCCTGGCCAGCCATACCCACATATGCGGATCGAGCGTCGGCCGCACCACCAGCGGACCGTGCTTCATCAACAGCCACTTGATCGCCTTCAGCGGGACGCCGGGACCGGCCCAAGGCGAGGCGTAGCCGGGCGAGATCTCGCCGGCATTGGCAAAGCTGGTTTCCAGCGCCGGACCCTTCTGGCGGTCGATCACCGTCACTTCATGGCCGGCCTCGGCCAGATAATAAGCGGTAGTGACCCCGATGACGCCGCCGCCCAGTACGAAGATCTTCATCGCATAGTTCTCCAGAACGACGTCTTGTCAGGATTTTTGGGGGCGGCGCATCATGGCTTTCTGTCTGCCGGATTTTACGGCGTCCGCCAAGTGCCCAAGCATGTCGACCAAAAGTACGCAGCGGTTTTGGGACGACGACATGCATAAAAAGCCCGCGCGCTATTCATTCACATAGCGCCGGTGAAAGCGGTGTCCGAGGCTGGTCAGGATTTCGTAGCCGATGGTGCCGGCATGGCCGGCCGCCTGGTCCACCGTCTGCGACGGCCCGATCAGTTCGACGAGGTCGCCGGCCTTCAGCCTGTCGGGCGGCAGGGCCGAAATGTCGAGAACGATCGAGTCCATCGACACACGGCCCAGGAACGGCAAACGCACATTTTCGAACCAGGCGGCTGAAGCCGCGCGACGATGCCAGCCATCGGCATAGCCAAGCGAGATCGTTGCGGCGACCAGCGAATCAGTCACGAGAAAAATATGGCCGTAGCCGACGCCGGCTCCCCTATCGAGGCTGCGCGTCTGAATGATTTTTGCCTGAAGCCGCACCACCGGCAGCATCGGATTTTCCTGCGCTGGCGTCGGATTGATGCCGTAGAGCGCCGCACCGGGCCGGGCGAGGTCGTAATGAAAGGGCTGCCCAAGAAAGATGCCGGAGGAATTGGCCAGCGAGGCCGGCGCCTTTGGCACCATCCTGCGCAGCCGCTCGAATTCCAGCCGCTGCTGCTCGTTGGCCGGATCCCCGGGCTCGTCGGCGCGAGCGAGATGGCTCATCACGAAGGTGACGTCGATACCGTCGAAAGCCTGCGGATCGGCAGTGACGGCCTCCACCTCGGCTGCCGCCATGCCGAGCCGCGACATGCCGCTGTCGACCTGGATTGCAGCCTTGAGCTTGCGGCCGGCACGCTGCGCCGCCGCGCGCCAGGCGGCGAGTTGGCCGGCGCTGTTGATGACCACGGCCACTTCCGCGTCAACGGCTTCGTTTTCAGCGCCCGGCTGAATGCCGTTCAGCACATAGATCGCCGGACGTGAGCCGAGCGCCTGGCGCAGCAAGACACCTTCGGCCAGATGCGCGACGAAAAAAATAGCGCAGCCTTCGGCCGCCAGCGCCGCCGTCACTTGGGCCCCGCCGAGCCCGTAGCCGTCGGCCTTGACGACACCCGCGCAGCCAACATCGCCTAAACGCGCCTTGAGCCGCCGGTAATTTTCGCGGATGGCGCCGAGATCGACGGTCAATATGGCGCCGGCCGCCGCTTCGCTGATCGGCGCGGCTTTGACGGCGACCCTTTCAGAAAGAGATTTTTTGGAAGCGCCGTTCATGCCAACATCGTCTGCAGCGGATTGGCCATCAATAAGGCCACCGCGCTGACGCGGCAACAGTGGTCGGCGCAAACGCGGCTTGCGCCAAGCTACGCAACCAGATGCCGGAACGCCGCAACCACGTCCTCATACACCTGACGCTTGAACGGCACGATCAGGTCGGGCAATTCCTGCATCGGCCGCCAAGCCCATTTATCGAACTCAGCGGTGTGGCCGCCCGGCGGCGGATTGATCTCAATCTCGCTCACGTCGCCGTGAAAGCGGAAGGCGAACCATTTTTGCGTCTGGCCGCGATATCTCCCCTTGAAGGCGATGCCGACCAGATGGGCCGGCAGGTCGTAGTATATCCAGTTCGGCGCCTCATCCAGCAACGAGACGCTGCGCATGCCAGTTTCTTCGTAGAGTTCCCGCTGCGCCGCCTGCAGCGGCTCTTCGCCCTTGTCGATGCCGCCCTGCGGCATCTGCCAGAGCTGCGTCGTGCCGGCGAATTCGCTGTCCGGCTCGGCAATGCGATGCCCGACCCAGACCAGCCCGTCTTCGTTGAGGATCATCAGTCCGACACAGGGACGATATGGCAGCGTCTCGGGATCGACCGGTTTTTTGTTCGCCATGCTCAACCTTTTTCCGGATCCACCGCCACTGCCGAAATCGGCACGATCTCGATGCCGCGCTTCTTGGCCTCGATCACCCAGGCCGACACGGTGTCGACCGTCAGGTCGAAAGCCGAGCCGATGCCGACGGCAAAGCCTTTCGCCCGCGCAGTGGCTTCCAGTTCGTCCAGCTTCCTCAATATGGCGCCGCGGTCCCGCACCGCGTCGATCGACGTGTCACCCGCTGCGAACGGCACGCCGTTTTTCAACGCCAGTTCGGGTGCCAGGCTGCGCGCCGACGAACCGTCGTCGACATATGCTAGGCCGCGCCTGCCAAGCTCGGCCATCAGCGGCCCCATCGCCGCGGCATCGGCCGAAAAGCGCGCGCCCATATAGTTCATGACGCCGGTGTAGTTGGTCGTCCGCGACAGCGCCCAGCGCAAATTCTTCAAATTCTCGTCCGCCGTCTCAGTGACGGTCAGCGTGTTGCGGCCGGGATTGACCTTCGGATAGTCGAACGGTTCGAGCGGCACCTGCATGACGATCTCATGGCCGCCCTGCCGCGCCGCCTGCATCCAGCGGCCGATGCTGTTGCCCTGCGGCGCGAAGCCTAGCGTCACTTCGGCCGGCAGCTTGGCGATGGCCGCCTGCGTGCCGGTCTGCGACACGGCAAGCCCGCCGATGACGATGGCTACGCGCGCACCGCGTGAACCGGACCACGGCCGCGCATAGACATCGAACGGCCGCCTTCCGTCGGCGGCACGAACCGGCAATGGGCCGGTTTCGCCGGACTCGACCAGCGCCCTGTCGGGAATATGCGCGATCCTCAGGTTTTGGCCGATCGTCGAAGGGTCGTGAATGACGATGGCCGCCCCTGGCGGACCATCGTCCCCCTCGGTCTGCATGTGGATGATCTGCGGGCCACTCGTCTTGGGTGTAGCTTGCGCCCTCGGCGGCGGCGACGGCTCAGTGGCCGGCGCTGCGGATTCGACCACTGCTGTCGTCTTCGGCGTCGAAACGGCGATTTCTTCCGGCTTTCGAAACGGCCTTTCGCGCAGCGCAATCGCGCCGGAAACGCCGATTACGGCCAGCACCAGGAGAGTGGCCGCGACCACACCGGCGCTGATCCGGCGGGCCGCGCGCGGCGGCCGGACGGCCTGCCCGAGTGGGCGTTCGATGTCGTTGCCGATGTCAGCCAAGCCGCATCCCCAGCCGCGGTTCCCCCGAATCAAACTGCCGAGGCCTTGCGGCCCCGGCAGCATTACATCGCTTTGATCAGGCAGCCAGACCTGTTGTCCGGCTGATCGACCTTAACTGGTTCAGCACGGCCCTACTGGTTCAGGACGGCCTTGTCCGGATTCGGCGGGAACGCCGGATCGGTCTTTTCGCCGCGCAGCAACTGCTGGGCAAAGATGAGCTGCAGGTCGTCCTTCGGCTCCGGCGGCACATAGGCTGCCGAGCCCGAACCGGTATCGCCCTCGTCGCTGCCCTTGATGTGGCCCTTGAGGTCCGACTCGCCGCGCGTCAGATCCCTGCCCTGCAGGTCCGGCGGCAACGGCTGGTCGACCTTGATGTCGGGCGTGATGCCCTTGCCCTGGATCGACTTGCCGGACGGCGTGTAATAGAGCGCCGTGGTCAGGCGCAGCGCGCCGTTCTCGCCGAGCGGGACGATGGTCTGCACCGAACCCTTGCCGAAGGACTGCGTGCCGACCACCGTGGCGCGGCGCAGATCCTGCAGCGCGCCGGCGACGATTTCGGACGCACTGGCCGAGCCGCCATTGACGAGCACGACCAGCGGCTTGCCGTCGATGTCGTCGCCCGGCCGCGCGTCGAAGCGGGTGACGTCCTTCGGATCGCGGCCGCGCGTCGAGACGATCTCGCCACGGGTGAGGAAGGCGTCGGACACGCTCACCGCCTGATCGAGCAACCCGCCCGGATTGAGGCGCAGATCGAGCACGTAGCCCTTGAGCTTTTCCTTCGGCACCTGCTTCTTGATGGTGTCGATGGCGTTCTCGAGGTCGTCATGGGTCTTTTCGGTGAAGGAGGTGATCTTCATGTAGCCGATGTCGTTCTCGACCCGGAACTTGACCGCCTTGACTTTGATGATGTCGCGCACCACCGTCAGCTCGATTGGCTTGTCGGCGCCCTGGCGCAGGATGGTGAGCTTGATCGGCGTGTTGACCAGTCCGCGCATTTTCTCGACCGCGTCGTTGAGGCTCAGGCCGCGAACCTCCTCGCCGTCGATCTTGGCAATGTAGTCGCCGGCAAGCACGCCCGCTTTGGCGGCCGGCGTATCGTCGATCGGCGTGATCACCTTGACCAGGTCGTTCTCCATGGTGACCTCGATGCCGAGGCCGCCGAACTCGCCCTTGGTCTGCACGCGCATGTCCTGCGCCTCTTCGGCGTTCATATACGAGGAGTGCGGGTCGAGCGAGGTAAGCATGCCGTTGATAGCGTTTTCGACCAGCGACTTGTCGTCGGGCGGCGTCACATACTGCGCCCGCACCCGCTCGAAGATGTCACCGAAGATCGCCAGCTGCTTATAGGTCTCGGAGCCCGCAGCGTTCGCCGTCGAGCCGGGGGCGCCATAGACCAGGCTCATCGCGGATGCGCCCATCAGCGCACCGGCAAACAGAAGCGAAAGTTTCCGCATCATCTCACGTCCTTCCAGAGAAACGGTCCGCCCACCATGGGGTCGGATCGACGGGTTTTCCATCCTTGCGGAACTCAACATAGAGCTCCGGCGTGGCATTTCCATTCTTCGATGCCGAGGTGCTCGCCACCCGGGCCTCTCCCATCGCGCCGACCGGCTCTCCTGCGAGCACCGACTGGCCAGACGCGACGCTGATTCTGCTCATCCCCGCGAGAACGACATGATAGCCGTCACCTGCGTTCAGGATCAAGAGTTGACCATAAGAGCGAAAAGGTCCCGCATAAAGCACATTTCCGTCTGCTGGCGCGGTGACGATGGCTCCCGATTGTGTCGCAACCATGTCACCGAGCATCACCGCGCCGTTACCGTCGCTGGTCCCGAACCGTCGCTTGATCTTGCCGGTGACGGGCAGCGCGATCTGCCCCTGAAGCGCCGAAAACGGTGCAGCGGCGGTGAGCCGGTTGGCTTCCGGGACCGGCAGGGCCGCCAGTTCCGTCTGTGCCGGGGCCGTCTGCGCCAGAGCTTTGTCGGCGTCCGCGGCCTTCTGCTCGGCTGCCTTCGCCGCATCGGCCGCCTTGCGGGCCTTGTCGGCCTCGAGCGAGGCGATCAGTTCCTTTAGGCTGCCGGCCTTGGCCGCCAGTGCTGCGGATCGCTGCTTTTCCGCCGCCAGTGCCGTTTGCGTCTCGGCCTCGAGCTTCTGCTTGGCTTCGAGCAGCATGCCGAGCCGCTTCTTTTCCGCCGTCTGTTCGCCGACTGCCGCCGTCAGCCGCGTCCGCTCCGCCTCGATCGAGGCGGTCACCCGCGACTGCTCCTTGAGGTCCGCCAGCAATATCTCGGTCTGCTGGCGCAGTTCCGGCACCACGGCGCCAAGCAGGATGGCGCTGCGCACCGACGACAGCGCGTCCTCAGGCTTGACCAGGATGGCCGGCGGCGGATTGAGGCCCATGCGCTGCAGCGCGGCCAGCACCTCGGCCAGCACGTCGCGTCTGGCGGCCAGCGAGGCGCGGATTTTCTGCTCCTCGCCCTTCAGCCCTTCCAGCTTGGCACCGATGTCCTCGATGTCCTGGCCGAGCTTTTGTTCGGTCATCGCCGACTGGATCAGCGCCGCGGTGATCGAGGCATGGTCCTTCTTGACCGTCGCCATGTCGGCGGCGAGCTTGGCCAGCCGCTCGGACGACAGCGTGATCTCCTTTGATACCCGTTCGTACTCGGCGCGGCTCTGGTCCGGGTCAGGCGCCATGTCGAGCCTGTTCTGCGCCCACGCGGCACCGAGCGACAGCACGAGCGCCGCCGCTGCCAGGCCGCAGCGTGCGCGCCAAAAGCCAGTTCGCGATTTCCAATCTTCAGACATTGAAGCCCGACTCTATGCGTGGCTTCGTTAACGAACCATCAACCATGTTCGAGAGCCCCGCCGACCGCAAACAGCCTCGTGACGCATTGAGGCGAAAATCCGGGCGGCTCACGCCAATCCACCGGTTCGGTTGGAACCTGCAACCGCTCACGAGCGATGATAGGGATGGCCGGACAGGATTGTGGCGGCCCGGTAAAGCTGCTCGCCCAACATGACACGGACCAGTTGGTGCGGCCATGTCAGCGCGCCGAACGACACCATCAGATCGGCTTGATCGCGCAGCGACTGGTCGTGACCGTCGGCACCGCCGATGGCGATGACAAGTGCCTTGCGCCCGCTATCACGCAACAGGCCGATGCGCCCGGCGAAATCCTCGGAGGAAAAGTTCTTGCCGCGTTCGTCGAGCAGCATCAGCGCGGTACCAGGCTGCAACTGCGTCTGCAGTTTCTGGCCTTCTTCGCGGCGACGCTCGTTGGCGGTCTGGGCGCGGCCCTCCGGAATCTCGACAACGCCTGAGAATTCGAGCCCCACGGCCTGCCCGCTCTTGGCGAAGCGCTCGAAATACCGGTCGGCGAGCTGCTTCTCGGGGCCGGCTTTCATCCGGCCCACGGCATGAACGGTAATCTTCATCCCTGCCTCGAAGAGCCGCTAATGCATGTCGCCAAAAGTGGTCACCGGTGTTGGGAAACGACATGCATCAATCAAATTCGGCTCAGTGGAGGGTCTCTTCCTCGAGGTCCGGCGCTTGCCACATCTTTTCGAGATTGTAGAAGTCGCGGACTTCGGGACGGAAGACATGGACGATGATGTCGCCTGAATCGATCAGGACCCAGTCGGCGCCGGCCAGTCCCTCGACGCGCGCCGTGCCGAGCCCGGCATCCTTGAGCGCCTTGAGGAGATGATCGGCGACAGCCGAGACATGACGGTGCGATCGGCCGGACGCGATGACCATATAGTCACCGAGGCTCGATTTTCCCTGAATGTCGATTGAGACGATGTTTTCGGCCTTGGAGTCTTCCAGACTGGCAAGGACTGTCTTAATGGCGCGGGACACGGCGTCGTTTACGCTGATCCCGGCCGGCGAAGGCACGATGTCGGCCTTCTTCCAAAGTGCTGTTCTCAGTGTATTTCCTTTCGCAGCAAGAACAACCAAATCACCCTTCAAAGCAGGTGACACCCCTTAGATAGGCAGAGTTGCGTTGCAGTTTCAAGACGTCAGCCCTGCTGTAGCCAACGAAGAACCGTTCTTCCGGTTCCGCAGTTGAAGAAAAATCGGAACTCTTGTCGCCTGGCCTGGGTTATCGGCGCATTGACCAACCGGATCCCCCCTCATGGCTATCGACCCTCAGAACGCTCTCCTCACCGTGCAGTCCGGCCTTGCGCAGCTCAGCGGGCTGATCGTCTCGTACTCCTTCTCGGCTATCGGCGCCGTCATCCTGCTGGTCCTCGGCTATACTGTCGCCGGCCTTGCCCAGCGCTCGATCTATGCCGGCCTCGGCCATATCCATGGCTTCGACCCGACGCTGCGCCACTTCTTCTCGAGGATCGTCCGCTACGCCATACTGATCCTCGTCGTCGTCATGGTGCTCGGCCAGTTTGGCGTCCAGACAACCTCGATTATTGCCGCCATTGGCGCCATCGGCCTAGCCATCGGCCTGGCGCTGCAAGGCACGCTGCAGAACATTGCCGCCGGTATCATGCTGCTGGCGCTGCGGCCATTCCGCATCGGCGAATATGTCGAGGTCGGCGCCATCGCCGGGACTATCGAGGAAATCGGCCTGTTCGCCACCACGTTGAGAACGGTCGACGGCGTCTACATCCTCGCCCCCAATTCGACGCTGTGGAACCAGCCTGTCCGCAACTATACGCGCAACGGTGCCCGACGTGGCGACATCACGCTGACCATCGGCTCCTGGAACGACATCGATTTCGCTCAAAAGACCATGCTGGGCGTCGCCGCCGCCGACCGACGCGTCAGGCGGGAGCCGGCGCCGATTGCCTTTGTAGCGACCGTCGGCGACAGCAACGTCGCCATCGCCTTGCGCTACTGGACCTCGGCTGCGGATTTCTTCGCTACCCAGATCGACCTCACCAAACGCGCCAAGCAGGCGTTCGACAGCGAAGGCATTTCTATACCCGCGCCACCGCCTGAAGCACCGCGGCAGGAAACCGCCACCAGACAGTGAGATGATCAATTCCCGTGCAGGTCTAATGCATGTCGCGCAAAAGTGCGCAGCGGTTTTGCGATAACGACATGCATAAAAACAACAACGCTAAAGCGCGTCGCATGAGGCCGGTCAAACGCGACGCGCTTTAGCTGTCCGCGCGGCGCTGCTCTTCGGATGGGAAAGCGAGGTCGACCGGCAGCGGTGCCTGCGCCGTCATCGGCGCGAAATTGCCGGTCTCGGCGGCGGGAACAGGCGACATCGCCATCACACGCCACAGCACGAACAGGCAAAAAACGGTAGCGATGACGATGGCCACATAGATGAAAGCCTGCGTTCCATAGACAGCGGAAAGCCCGGTCACAATACCTGGCACGATGAAGCCGGACAGCGACCACGCAAACAGAAGCGAACTGGATAGCGCCACCATGTCGTCCTTGCCGGCGCGGTCGGCGGCATGCGCGCTGGCCAGCGAATAGATCGATTCCGATGCGCCGTCCCAGACCACATAGATGACGACCAGCGCCGCCAGCGCACCACCGTCGAAGCCCAGCGCGAACAGGCCCGCCACCGTGGCAAGCGCCGAAGCGGCGACCAGCACAAATCGCCGGTCGGTGCGGTCGGAAATCCATCCGAGCGGGATCTGCAGGATCAATGTGCCGACAGGCATCGCCGACAGCAGCAGCGCCACATCTGCCTGGCTGTAGCCGTTGGCCGTGGCATGGATCGGCGCGAAGCCCGAAATCGTCATCGACAGGCCGCCGACGGCAAGCATGCCGGCGACGCCCACCGGCGAAATCCGCCAAGCCCGGCCAAGCGCGACCGACGCCGCCTGCGGCGGCGGTGGCTGGGCGAGCCGCGTCAGCCCGACGGGAAGGATCGACAGCGCGGTGAAGGCGATGCCGATCATCGGCGCGTCCGCAGCCCTTATATCGATCAGCGCCAGGGTGGAGTAGCCGACACCGAGCCCGGCGACATAGGCGACGTAGAAGAAGGCCATGACCCTGCCGCGTATCGCGTTGGCGATGACGTCGTTCAGCCAGCTTTGCGCGACGATGAACAGGCCGCATATGGCAAAGCCATAGAGCGCGCGTGCCGCGATCCACGACAGCGGGTGCGGCCCGGCCCCGACGGCAGCGTTCGACAGCACGATCAACGCCGACAGCACCATGAACGCGCGAGCATGGCCGACGCGCCGCACCAGCGGGCCGGTCAGGATGCAGCCTGCCAGGCCGCCGGCCGAAAGGCCGGTGACGATCAGCCCGGCCCAGGTCGGATCGAAGCCCTCGGCGCCGAGCCGGACCGGGATATAGGCGAACATCAGTCCGTTGCCGACCGCAACCAGCGCCATCGACAGGACGACGCTGGCAATGGCGATCGCCGGGGCTGGCGGACTGCCCTGCTCCGGATCGCGTCTGGTCTGGTTTCGCTCGAGAATCGCCATGTCCGTGCAGGATCGCCCACGGATCGGGGAAAAGCAGCCGCAAATGCGACATGGCCGGACTTGCCTTCTTCCCTTCTTGCGGGAGAAGGCAAGTCCGTGCAGGCTCAGCCCTTAGCCATCTTGCGGATCGCGGTCGACGACAGTGACGAGCGCGGGCCGTGGATGAAGGTCCAGGCCGGCGCCTTCATCCGGGCGAGCCGCGGCGCGTCGCCCTCGTCGACCCGCGCGTAATCGAAGGTCTTGGCGACGACCGACGACAGGAACGACAAAGTCGCGCCAGGGCGGTCGACAACCGCGATCGGAAACGTCATCACGATCTGGCGCCAGCGCTGCCAGCGGTGGAAATCGCGAAGCGAGTCGGCGCCCATGATCCAGACGAAGTCGACGCCTGGGTTGCGCGCCTTGACCAGGGCCAGCGTGTCGGCGGTGAAGCGGACATAATGGGTCGCTTCGAAGGCGGTGACCTTGACCTTCGGGTTCCGGGCGATCTGCTCGGACAGGCGCAGCCGTTCAGTCAGTGGCGCCAGTTCCCGCGCGCTCTTGAGCGGATTGCCCGGCGTTACCATCCACCACAGCTGATCGAGCGCCAGACGTCTGAGCGCGATCTCGGCGACCAGTGCATGGCCGGCATGGGCAGGATTGAACGAGCCGCCGAACAGCCCGACGGCCAAGCCCTTTTCGGCATGCGGCATCTTCAGATAATGGGAGGGAACGAGCTGTTCGGAAGGGGAGAGCATCGTGCTAAGCACCCCCCTCTGTCCTGCCCTCTTTGCCAAAACTTGGCATCTCCCCCGCAAGGGGGGAGATTGGCGGCTTCATCGCAGGCGCAAATCTTGCAGCGCCGGCGATTGGCGAAAACAGAAATGACAGCCAATCTCCCCCCTTGAGGGGGAGATGCCCGGCAGGGCAGAGGGGGGTGGCTGGGCGCACGCCTCTCAAGCTCTAACGGCGAACAGCTTCAAGGCCTCACCTGTCCCGTCCCGCGCACGCGGTACTTGAACGAGGTCAGTTGCTCGACACCGACCGGGCCGCGCGCGTGCATCTTGCCGGTGGCGATGCCGATCTCGGCGCCCATGCCGAATTCACCGCCATCGGCAAATTGGGTCGAGGCATTGTGCAGAAGGATCGCCGAATCGATCTCATTGAAGAAACGTTCGACGGCGTTCGCATCCTCGGCAACGATCGCCTCGGTGTGATGCGAGGAAAAATTCTCGATGTGCTCGATCGCGCCGGCAAAGCCATCGACCAGCTTCACCGCGATGATGGCATCGAGATACTCGGTCACCCAGTCGGCATCGGTCGCCGGCTGTGCGTCGGCAAACACTTTCAGCACCTCGACGTCGGCGTGGATTTCGCACCCCGCCGCGCGCAACGCCTCAAGGATCGGCACGAGATGGGTAGAGGCAACAGCGCGGTCGACCAGCAGCGTCTCGGCCGCGCCGCAGACGCCGGTGCGCCGCATCTTGGCGTTGACCGCGATGCTGACCGCCATGTCGAGATCAGCCGAGCGGTCGATGTAGAGATGGCAGATGCCCTCGAGATGGGCGAAGACCGGCACCCGCGCCTCGTTCTGGACGCGTTCGACCAGGTTCTTGCCGCCGCGCGGAATGATGACGTCGATATTGCCGGAAAGCCCTTTCAGCATCTCGCCGACGGCGGCGCGGTCGGCGGTCGGCACCAACTGAATGGCGTCCTCCGGCAGCTTGGCCGCCTTCAGCCCTTCGACCAGGCAGGCATGGATAGCCGCCGAGGAGTTCAGCGAATCCGAGCCGCCGCGCAGGATCACCGGATTGCCGGCCTTGAGGCACAGCGCGCCGGCATCGGCCGTCACGTTCGGCCGGCTCTCATAGATGACGCCGACAACGCCGAGTGGCGTGCGCACGCGCTCGATATGCAGGCCGTTCGGCCGGTCCCATTCGGCAATGACATCGCCGACCGGATCGCTGAGTTCGGCGATTTCGCGGATCCCGTCGGCCATTGCGCGGATGCGGGCGGGATCAAGCTTCAGCCGGTCCATGAACGAGGCGGAAAGCCCCGACTTGTGGGCGTTCGAGATGTCGGTGGCATTGGCGTCGAGAATATCCTGCTCGCGGCGGATAATCGCCTCCGCCATCGCGACAAGTGCGGCGTTCTTGGCGGCGGTCGTGGCGACGGCCAGCGGTCGGGCGGCAGCCTGCGCACGGCGGCCGATATCGGCCATCAGCGCGGCAGTGTCGTCCCGGGATTTTTCATGCAGCTTCAGCATGGCTCATCCTCCGCTGGTTACTTGGTCACCGGCCGTACTTGGTCACCGGCCTGTACTTGGTCACCGGCATGGCTCACCACAAGGTCGTCGCGGTGGATCATCGCCGATCGCGCTTCGTAGCCTAGCACCGTTTCGATCTCGGCTGTTTTCAAGCCAGCGATCCTTACGGCATCGGCGGCATCATAGGCAACCAGCCCGCGGGCGATCTCGCGGCCTTCGGGCGACAGGATCGCCACCGTGTCGCCGCGCGAGAAATTGCCGCTGACCCGTTTGACGCCGGCCGGCAGCAGCGATTTGCCCGACAGCAGCGCACCGATGGCGCCGGCATCGACGGTCAGCCGGCCGGCCGGTTCGAGCTGCCCGGCGATCCACGTCTTGTAGCCCTTGACCGGATTGGCGCTCGGCCGGAAGAAAGTCGCCCGCTCGCCGCGCTCGATCGCCATCAGCGGCGACAGGCGGGTGCCTGATGTGATGATCATGGCGGTGCCGGCGGCGGTGGCAATCTTGCCTGCGTCGAGTTTTGTCCGCATGCCGCCGCGCGACAATTCGGACGCCGCCGCACCGGCCATTCCCTCGATATCAGGAGTGATGCGGTCGACGACGGGAATGAACTTGGCTTGCGGGTCGCGCGCCGGCGGCGCAGTGTAGAGCCCGTCAATGTCGGAAAGCAGCACCAGCAGATCTGCGCCCATCATCGTCGCCACCCGCGCGGCCAGCCGATCATTGTCGCCATAGCGGATTTCGGAGGTCGCCACCGTATCGTTCTCGTTGATGACCGGCACCGCCTTCATCTTGAGCAGCGTCGAGATCGTCGCCCGCGCATTGAGATAGCGGCGGCGCTCTTCGGTGTCGCCGAGCGTCAGCAGGATCTGGCCCGATTTCAGGCCACCCTTGCCGAGCGCATCCGACCAGGCGCCGGCCAACGCAATCTGCCCGACGGCCGCCGCCGCCTGGCTCTCCTCGAGCTTCAGCGCTCGCTTGCCGAGGGCTAAAATGGTGCGGCCAAGCGCGATGGCGCCGGACGACACGACGAGGATCTCGGCGCCACCTTCGGCCAGCACGGCGATGTCGTCGGCAAGCGAGGCCAGCCAGTCGCGCTTCAGGCCGCTCGTGCGGTCGACAAGCAGCGCCGAGCCGATCTTGACGGTGATGCGCCGGTATTTTCTCAGCGACTGCGCGGCCATCGCTATCTCCAGCGCGTCTCGACCGGAGCGGCGACAGCTTCGCGCGCCTCGGCCACGACCGCCATCAGCGCGCGCAGAACGGCTTCGACGCCTTCGCCGGTGACCGCGGACAAAAGCATCGGCGCACGGCCGGCGGCGCGTTTCAGCGAAGCAACCTTCTTCTTGCGTGCGTCGGCATCGAGCGTATCGACCTGGGAAAGTGCTACGATCTCGACCTTCTCGACCAGCCCATGGCCATAGGCGTCGAGTTCGGTGCGTACGGTCTTGTAGGCCTTCCCCGGATTTTCTTCCTGCGCCGAGACGAGGTGCAGAAGGACGCGCGTGCGTTCGACGTGTCCGAGGAAGCGGTCGCCGATGCCCACGCCTTCATGCGCGCCTTCGATCAGGCCGGGAACGTCGGCGATGACGAACTCGCGCCCATCGATGCGGGCTACACCGAGGCCCGGGTGCAGCGTGGTGAAGGGATAATCCGCGATCTTCGGCTTGGCTGCGGTGACGGCGGCGAGAAAAGTCGACTTGCCGGCATTGGGAAGGCCAACCAGGCCGGCGTCGGCGATCAGCTTGAGCCTGAGCCAGATGTTGAGCTCTTCGCCCGGTTGGCCGGGGTTTGCACGGCGCGGCGCCTGGTTGGTCGAGGTCTTGAAATGCTGGTTGCCGAAGCCGCCATTGCCGCCCTTGGCTAGCAAGAAGCGTTGGCCGACGACGGTCAGGTCGCAGATCAGCGTCTCGTTGTCCTCGGCAAAGACCTGCGTTCCCGCCGGCACTTTCAGCGTGACGTCGGCGCCCTTGGCGCCGGTCATGTTGCGGCCCATGCCGTGCGTACCGGTCTTGGCCTTGAAATGCTGCTGATAGCGATAGTCGATCAGCGTGTTCAGCCCATCGACCGCCTCTACCCAGACATCGCCGCCGCGGCCGCCGTCGCCGCCGTCCGGACCCCCGAACTCGATGAACTTTTCGCGCCGGAACGACACCGAACCGGCGCCGCCGTCGCCGGAGCGGATGTAAACCTTGGCTTGATCGAGAAATTTCATCGGACTGCTGAGTTTCTGCTAGTGGCCTTGCGGCATTGCTCTAAACCTTCGGCACTGCTCTAAACCAAGGCGGGGCGAAGGGCGAGGCTGTTTATGAACATGGCCGGAGTCGCAATGAAGCTCGTAACTTACAACATCCACTACGGCGTCGGTCTCGACGGCCGCTACGATGTCGGCCGCATCGCCGATTCCGTGCGCGGCGCCGACGTGATCGCGCTGCAGGAGGTCTCGCGCAACAACCCCAACAATGGCGGCCGCGACATGGTGGCCGAACTCGGCGAGGCGCTGCCCGAATACTTCGCCGTCTACGGCAGCAATTTCGAGGCCAATGTCGGCTCGCGTCTGGAAAACGGCCGCGCCATCACCACCACCTCCAGCTCGGCAACATGGTACTGTCGAAAACGCCCGTTCATCTGTCGCGCAATCTCCTCTTGCCGCGCAGCCGCAGTTTCGAAGTGATGAATTTCCAGCGCGGCGCGCTGGAGGCGCTGATCGAGACGCCGCTTGGTTTCATCCGCTTCTATTCCACCCATCTCGACCATCGCAGCCCGGTCGAACGCGCCAGCCAGATCCGGTTTCTGCGCCAGCGCCTGTTGAACTACGCGATCGAGGGCGGCGCGCTGTCAGGCATCGCCGAGGTCGGCCTGCCCGACCTGCCTTGTCCCGAAGGCTTCGTCGTCATGGGCGACTTCAACATGCTGGCCGGATCGCCGGAATATGTCGAACTCTCCGGCCGCCTGGATCACGAATTCGGCATGCCTGTGACCGCCGATCTTGCCGTCGATGCCGCCCTGCGCCTTGTTGCCGCAGGCGCCGATCTCATCACCTGGGTCGACCCCAAGCGGCCTGACGACGCCAGCCGCCACAAGCGCATCGACTATGTCTTCACCAGCGCCTCGCTCGCCAAATCGCTGACACGCCTGTGGGTCGACCGGCAAGCGGTCGGTTCTGATCACTTGCCCGTCTGGGTCGAATTGGCCTGACCCAGAGTTGGCCCGCAATCCTTCGCGCCAAGCCACGCCTCAGAGCTCGTTTCGAAATTCGCTCTGGTGAGTCATATGGTGGTGGTTTCGAGAACCGGAGCGCAGCGGACATTTGGGTCCGTGAGCACCGGAAGCGCAGAAAACGCCATCAGATGGCCGCCAGAGTAGAGTTTCCAAACGGTCTCTAAAAATGCACCCAGTTCCTGAGGCTGGTCCAGGTCCTGCGATCGAGACGGTAGCGCTCGACCGGCACCTGGCCGGCGACGATCGAGTTCAGCATGCCCTGGCCGGCATACTGGAAGCCGCATTTGTGGATGACCCGGCGCGAGGCCGGATTGATGACCCGCGTCGAGGCATGCAGCACCTGGATCGCCGTCTTCTGGAAGGCGAGGTCGACCAGCGCATGTGCTGCCTCCGTCGCATAGCCGCGCTTCCAATAGGGCTCGCCGATCCAGTAGCCGAGCTCCAGCCCGCGATCGGTGGTGTTGAGGCCGGCGCACCCGACGAAGGTTTCGGTACCGGCCAGCGTCAGGGCATAGGCAATCCCGGCCCGGCGCGGCGCCGTCATCGCCAGGAAGGCGCGTGCCTCGGCCTCGCCATAGGGGTGCGGCATGCGGGCCAGCATTTCGGCGACATGGCGGTTGTCGGCGAGCACCACCAGTTGCTCGACATCGCTTTCGCGCGGCGCCCGCAGGACCAGCCGCTCGGTCGCCAGAACCGGGCAATCTATCGCGTAACTTTCACCGTCTGTATCTTCCGCTTCGGCAACCATGTCAGTCCTCCAGGCACAAGGAAAAGGGGAGATGGAAACCCATCTCCCCTGATCCATTTCCTGGCTTGGCCAGACACCGGTTCCCGAGATGGGTGCCGGTGTTCTCGTACGGAACCGGCTACTCCGCGGCCTTCGTCATCGGGTTCACCGATACGTAGGTTCGGCCATTGGCTTTTTTGTTGAAGGTGACTGCGCCAGCTTCGAGCGCAAACAGCGTGTGATCCGTGCCAATGCCGACATTGGTACCGGGATGCCACGTCGTGCCACGCTGACGAATAATGATGTTGCCCGGAATCACGGCTTCGCCGCCGAACTTCTTCACGCCGAGCCGCTTGGAATGGGAGTCGCGACCATTGCGCGACGAACCGCCAGCTTTCTTGTGTGCCATCTAATTAACTCCGATGCGCCGCTAGGCGCTTAAAAGGTCTTATGAACGCGTTCGCGTTCCGTTTCAAGTCCGAACCGGCGACGATGGCGCCGGCCCGCTTACTTCTTTGCCAGTTCCTTGGCCTGCTCGCGCCAGTCCATGATCTGGTCGGCGCTGAACGGCATATGCTCGTCGATCTTGGCGATATCCTTGTCCGACAGCTTGGCGATCTGGGCGAAGGTGGTGATGCCCTGCTCGTTCAACTGGCCGGCCGCAACCGGGCCGATGCCCTTGATCACGGTCAGATCGTCCGGCTCGCCCTTCGGCGCCTTGAACAGCGGCGCAGCGGTTTCGCTTGCCTTGGCTTCCTTCTTCGGCGCAGCCTCTGGCTTCGCTTCGGTCTTCGGCGCGGCTTCGGCCTTCGCCTCGGCCTTTGCAGCAACTTCGGCCTTCGCCTCGGTCTTGGCCGCGGCCTTCTTCGTCGGCTTGGCACCATCCAGCAGGATCTCGGCGATCCGCACGGTGGTCAAAAGCTGACGATGGCCGATCTTGCGGCGCGAATTCTGCCGGCGGCGCTTCTTGAACGCGATGACGGTGCGGTTCTTGCCCTGTTCGACGACTTCGGCGGTGACCAAAGCGCCGTCGACGAACGGCGCGCCGAACGTCACATTCTCGCCCTCGCCATGCGCGAGCACGTGGCCGATCTCGACGATATCGCCGACCTGGCCTTCGACTTTTTCGATCTTCAGGAGATCGTTGGCGGCAACGCGATACTGCTTGCCGCCCGTTTTGATGACTGCGAACATTTTTTGCCTTTCGCTGTTCGGTCGGCCTTGATGAACCGCTTCAGGCGGTTCGGCCGTCTTTTTGTCAGTCTGCGGGTTCAAAAAGCAAGCGGCGCGGAAGAAGCCTCCACGCCGATTGCGCGCTGTCCCTAACCGAAGGTTGGGCGCAAGTCAAGGCAAACGGCCGCAGGCGAGTCGCGAACGTGCTCAGGCCAAGCGGCGACAACATCGAGAGCCGGCGGCAAGCCTGACAAGAAGCCGGTTCGCCGGGCAGATTGGCCCTTGTAACCTGTCCGTCCAGCCGTTATCTAGTGCGCCGCGCCGGCAACGGCGGACCATGACCGCGGAGAGGTGGCAGAGTGGTCGAATGCACCGCACTCGAAATGCGGCATGGGTGCAAGCCCATCGGGGGTTCGAATCCCTCCCTCTCCGCCATACCACATTGAAGTTATTCAGATATTTCCCGGATATGAATCGTAACCCCCGTGGTGGCCCCGCTATTGAATTTCCCGAGTTCCCTTGCTTCGTCGGAAAAGGCCAGTGCAGTGGCTGCGGAGCCGTTTGAATATGGGCGCGACGACGGGAGTTGAACCCGTATCTCCCTGCCCCTATCCTAACGGTGTGCCCTAAAGGACAGTCGTAAGGCAGGCGCTCTATCCGTTGAGCTACGCCGCGATTTCTTTAGGCAGCGCTGGAAGGAGCCTCTTCGGCTTTTTCCAGTCGTTTGCCTTTAAACTTCTTCGCCTTTGCGATTTCTGGCTCGATGCACTTGAGCTTGTCGGCGAGACCCGTGAGCACATAGGCGCT
This sequence comes from Mesorhizobium sp. M1312, assembly GCF_040318115.1. NCBI lineage: Bacteria > Pseudomonadati > Pseudomonadota > Alphaproteobacteria > Hyphomicrobiales > Phyllobacteriaceae > Mesorhizobium > Mesorhizobium sp. M1312. Next base: position 23,366 of record NZ_JAMYLQ010000016.1, read on the forward strand.
TGATGTCTGAGCCTTCTCGCCGCGATATCGCGGAACGCGCTGGACAAGGCCCGCCCCTTCCAACTCATCGAAATAGCGGAACAGCGAGCGCGGGCTCTTCGCCATGCGCCGAGCAATCGTTTTGATGGACGGGTGCGGAGCCTCGTGCGCTTCCCACCAGTGCATGACCAGGTGGAGCAGGACGTTGAAAGAGGTCGGGCTGATCTTTAGATGAGCCTGGGCCTCAAAAAGCAGGTTCGGCAAGATGGTGAAGCCGTGCGCCATCACGGCCTTCCCATACTTGGTCTCGGCGCGGCGCTTGTCTTTAGCTGAGAGCGGTAGCGCGATGATTTCAGCGGTTGCAGGTGTTTTCGTGTTCATGCCGCGAATATGCGGTTTCCTGGTCCGCCCTACAAGAGAGCCACCCTCCACCCCCGGCGTCAAAATTGGCAGTACCCCCTGTATACTGCTGCATCCTGTCAGCTACAGGTTACTGACCAATCAGCTTCCTTTATCGTGCGCAGTTTTTGACACCCGGGCTACTGCCGAAATCGTCATGGACCCCGGTGCCATTTCCGGCAGGCGGTAAATCTGCTTATCTGCCAAAAAAAACTTCCCTAGAAGGGCTGCGGAGGCGCCATTTGTTAGAGCTTGCCGAAGGCCGCGCCTCGGCCTCAAAGTAAAAGCATGGAAAAATCAGTCACCGCCACGTTGCGGACAGCCATTGTCGATGCGCTCTATCCCATAAGCGCGAATATGCTTGCCGACGTGGGCGAAGCTGTGGGCCTCTCCCAGGGGAACGCGGGATGAAGCATTTTCGAGCAAACAACGGTACGTCGGCAAGCGGCTCTTGAAGCTATCGCCGGAAAACGTCTTGGACATTGCGCGCAAAGTTCAAGCGGAATATCCGACAGAAGACCTTGAGCGGGCGTTGCTGAGGGCGGTGCAGAGCCATCCCGCCGATAGCACTATATCCAACTCGCTGGCCTCCTTTGACGAATCTGGCGTGCATACCATCTGGCAGCGGGCGCTGGGCCGCCGAGAGAGCGATCCAGAAGGTGCGTTAACATTGGCTCGCACGCTTTTTAGAGGAAGTGTGCAAGCACATCATTGAGGTGACGGGCAAAACCTACCGAGATAAGGACGAGCTGCCAAGGCTATACAGGACCGCCGCCGAGTGCCTAAACTTGGCACCGGACCAGCATACGGAAGATATTTTCAAAAGAATTCTGGGTGGTTGCCAGACCGTGGTGGAAGGGCTGGGCTCCATCCGCAACAGGCTCAGTGACGCACATGGAAAAGGGCGAAAACCAGCTCGGCCGTCAGCACGGCATGCCGCGCTAGCCGTTAATCTGGCGGGGGCAATGGCCACTTTTTTGGTTCAGACTTGGAACGAGCGGAACGCGTAGTGCCTTCACGGAAGAGGCGTAGAGCAGCCGGCACGGCTGGCTTAGCCGAGTTATCCCTTAACCTTGTCCGCCTAACGGACAGTAGGTCTAGACACCTGGCGGCGTAGGCTCAGAGCCAAGGCTATATGATGGCGAACCCGAAGGAGCCGGTCCCGATTTGCGGCACGGGAGGGGCATCCATTCCAATCTACCTTGCTTCGAAATCGCACCAGATTTTTTCTGACTTCTTGCTGATTGCCCGTGCAAATACATTTTCACTCACCATCAAGGCTAGGAAGGCCGGATACAATTAGCCCTATTTGGCGTGCGTTGAAATTAGCTTTCCTCCAACGGCCGGCGACTGCGACCCAGGGCACGTGCGATCAGCCAGCAATGGCTGTCGTCGCCCCGACAGACGGCCTGACAACGGCGTTTGATATGTGGTCGGTGCCTTGCAAGTCGCCATGCCCCCTTTCACGCTCTCCAGCGGTCTTTCTTGAGCGCGTAACGCCTGTCCGCTCTGGGGCCGATTCCAGACTGTCCGCTTTCAGGCACCGACGATGGGATAGCTGCCATTCGTCACGGGCACTTAGAACGCCCGCTTCCGGCCCCAAGATTGACCACGGGGAAATCATTTCCATCTTGGAAGCAGATGACATGGCGTCTACGCACCTATTAGTGAGCAGCGGGCATTCAGATCCCGACCCTATCTCGCTAGCTGCACAGAAGTCCCCCCGTTCGGCACGACGAGCATGACCGCCATCCTATTCAAGTCAAGTTCGGTTGGCAGTGGTACGTGGAGGTCAGCTGTCGACAGGCCACCCATGCTCTCTACGCTGCCGGCGCGGCTAGCATTGTCATCCGGAAAACCGAGGATTGTCTTTCATTCGCCGCCCACCGCGCGTCAGTGCTTGACTCCTTTTCGAGCGCGCAGCGTCGCTGTGACGTGATCCTCGTGTGGCTCAACGAAATCGATCGCGTCACTATTCCTCGATTGAAGGCTGACCGTCATCCAGTTCTCGCCACCTGCTAGGACGCGAGTGACAAGCTCGGCGACCTGACTGGCCTGCTGAACAGTCGCCGGATCGAGTTTGAAATCGTCATCGAGCAGCGTGCGGACGTCCCATAGGGGAACGGTCCCATGGTCGACGGGGCTGCGTCGCATCGCTCCCGTAAGGATACCTCCATCGATAGCGCAGGACAGCGATGACATCTTCAAGAAACTCAACCGATGGTCAGGACGCGCAAGATCGGCAGCAACGGTCGCGATATGCAGAGCAGCTAACCCAGCCTCGGGGGTACACCATTGCTCAGAACGCTCGCGTAGGCGCCCGATGGTGTGATCGGAAAGGTAAACAGATGGGACGACATCAAAAGCGTCGCGCTTGCTGCGCTTCGTTGTGAAGGTGGCGCATAGCGCAGTTACTCCTCTTTCGTGCTCCAGCCCTTCAAGCGGATGGCTGCCATGCACCAGCATGCGCAGATCGAATATCGATGCCTGCCGGCTGCCTTCCGAAATTAGCGCTATGCGAAAACCACGATCAGAGGGAGAGAGGCGCTCCATACGAGTAGCGGCGGCATCAAGTAGCCTTACCCGTCGCGGCGGCGATCCTTCATCCATGAACGCGTGACGCAGCATTACTTGCGCATCGCGCCACGTCGTCGCCTTGCCGCCGGGATCGAGCATAGGCGCGCCTATCCTCTCTCGTCGAGCAATCTCGTAAGCCAGATTTTTCGCGTAGATGCGCGCTTCGGTACTCAGTTTGCCAGGCGACTGTCTCATGACGGCGTCCATAGCGCATTCCCAGCTTTGAGGATAGGCGAGCGGTCAAGGCTCGGCGAGATCGAGAGGCGGCACACTGCGGCGCGGAGTGGATAGCGCGCGCAATGGTCAAGCTGATCCCAATATCCGTCATGAGGCACGATCGCGAGTTAGCAATGTCCGCTTCACAGGGTGGGACAGCTGAGTTCAACGGCCGACATGGGGCGCAAAGCTGCCATCCAACTGCGCTTGGGGTCGGAAAGCGCAGCGGTCACGACCCTGATTGATAGGCATACCGACCGACACCCCCTTTTTCATATTAAATCAGGAAGAATAAACCGACGTAGAATACGCAACGAAAGATCGATCTACGGAACGACGACTCCCATCTTGCCTGCCTCAAAGTCTTCCAATAGACAGTCGCACATCGGCAGTCCCTTGACTGTAGGCACGAATTAGATACCTTTTCAGCGCGCCTTGAGAGAAGTGGCCCCTGGCGCCTTTGAATAAGCCGCATGATAACCGACGACTTTACGTCGAAGAGAAGCAAGAAGCAGCACGACTGCCCGACATAACTCCCGAACAACAAACCGGCCTGCCGCCCGCAACGGGCGTTGCGGCCCCTAAGGAGTATTGGAGAAGGTCATGCCTAAACTTGTTGAGTATCAGGATGGCGAGGTGGACGTGATATCGCGCAATCCACTGAGGGGAACGCTGGTGCTAGTGGATGATGAAGACAACGACGTCGAGCTTGAACTCGATAATGATAGCGCCGAGGAACTGGTATCCGTCCTCATGCAATTTCTGATGCAGGGCGAAGGCGGCGATATGCCGAAGATTTCAATCGGGCGTCGGTGAAATCGCCTTGCACCGGAGACGTCATGAGCACGGTCCTCCTCCGGTCGGGCCGGTGACCGCGTGATCTGGGTGTCGCTCTAATATAGATCGTGCTGAAGTAAGCATTGCCGCTAAGGAGCCGTTACATGCTAGCCGAATTTGAGCGCGACCTTCAGGTTCTGATTGATCGCCCTTCGATGCACCGTCCGTTCGTCTGCGAAGGCTCACCGCTTGCCTGCGACGTTCTCATCGTCGGTTATAATCCCGCCACAACAATGAAACAGGATTTCTGGACGTACTGGAAGCCGGATTACGGCTTCGACAAGTCAGCTTGGTTTGCAGCTTACAGGGAAGAACGGGCCGCCCGGCCACTCAAGCCAGGCAAGAAGTTTCGACCCGCCATCAGTCCGACCCGGCGCGTGCTGGAGTGGATCGGCGAGGGAGCTGCTCCGTGCCGCATCCTTGAGACCAACATTTTTTCCGTTCCCTCTGAGGCGAAGGCCGACCTAGCGCTCGAAAAGCGGGAGTCCGCTCCCTTCAAATTCCTGGTCAACCGCGTCAAACCAGTGGTGATTATCGCACATGGGAAGGATGCGCACGAGGCAGTCGCGCAACTGGAGACCAGTGCCACGGTGTTCAATGTGTCCCATCTATCCCGTGGCTGGTCGCAGGAGAAGGCAAAGCGGCTGGGAAATGAAATCCAGCTAATAGCCAGGGGGTAATCAACCACCACCTGACCAACTACGCGACGGTTCACGACCGCAAAGGCCGCCGGAACAAAGCTGCGGGACTAGCCGACAGGCTGCGCTTCCTTAATAGGTGAAGGTGAGGCACAAAGGGTGGGCCGGTCCCAGTTTGCGGCACGGGAGGGCCACCCTTCTAGGGTGACCTTGCTTCGAGATCGCGGCAGATTTTTTCTGACTTCCTCACGGCGGGCGGTTCATGCGAGATTTGGCCGCTGAGTGGCGTAGCCGCTAGTCGGCATTCCCGCACAAACTCCTCCCGCGCGATTGCTTGTCGGCCGCTGTCGGCATTTCTCGCCAACGACAGGGCGGTTCTCCAGACAATCCGGTCCAATTTCGTTGGCTTATGACCGTAGTCGTTGAAGGTTCGCGTCGGGCACAGGCGCCAACGGTGATCAGCCGTGAATAGCTGCGCGAGAAAGATTCGCGTGCTCTATTGCCCACAATTCCCATTTGCTACAACTGTTGGCGAGTTTGGTTTCGATGGCGGCTGGGGCAAAATGGGCGAGACACGAAGAAAGCACGTATTCATCAGCTATAGCTGGAAGGACAAATCCGTCGCTGATCGAGTGCGCGAGAGCATTCCTGACCAGTTCGAGGTATGGATTGACAAGGAACGCGTTAGTCCCGGCGGTTCTATTTCCAAAGCGATTGAGGACGGACTGAGCGGATCGGATTATTATGTTCTGCTCATTAGCGAGAACTCAATCAGTTCCATGTGGGTACGTCAGGAGATTGCGACAGCTTTCGAGCTGGCTAACAAGACGAATCTGTCAGTAATTCCCATCCTCCTTCAAGGTTCCGATGTCCCGTTTGAATTTAAAGGACTACTATACATCGACTTTCGGCAATCAGTGACCGTCGGGCTGCGGCACCTGCAGGATTTCTTCTTAAAACAGGCGACCCTAATTGACGAATTAGAGCCTAAGCATATTATGCTCAAATCGCAGGATGAGCCTGTTCGTCGGCGCTTGGCTTGCAACGAGTCATTGCGCCAGTTGTCACTAGGGGATCTCCGCTATTTGGTATCCGAACGCCTCAATCTTGAAGAGGTAGAGTTGATTTGGTTCGATCTTTTTAATCGTCGGATGAATGATGAGGTTCAGGTAAAAAATCTGCCGCTTTCTTGTGTTGAGTTGATCGACAGATCTCGGCGAATGGACGTTCTTGCTGAACTAATGGATAAACTTTGCCGTGACTTTCCCTTCATCAACAAGGCAATTTAGTTTTCGCGTTGATAGGCTTCTATCTTTGACTGCCGGACTATATCTTAAACCAGGGTTCGCATCATTTCTCGCCAAAAAACTCGATTCCTGCTATTTCCCTCAGAGCAAGATACATGACCTTTCCAAAGCTGTCATCGGCTCTCTCAATTCAGATGAAAGATACAAAAGAGCGTTCAGACTCGTAGAGGAAGTCCGACAGAAATTTAAGTTCGTAGATATGTACTACGACAAGACACATAAGAGTTGGCAAAAGGCCGATTAGGTCTGGAGAAGCCACGACATTCATGAGAATTGACGACTTAATAGCCACTCCTGAACACCAACAAACACACCTGCTTTCCGTTACCGCGACACCAGCTTTTTTGATGTCGTGAGCGTCCCAAGGATAAAGAACCCTCCATTGAAGAGTGAAGTACCCTTTCTGTGGAGATGGCCCGATCCCACACCAAGAGCCGAAACTCGTGTTGGTGAATGCTCTTTTCGTTGGGTGAGGAACAAACGCCGCTGGCCCGCCTGCCAACTATATTTGTTGCCGCGACACATGAGCGGACAGCGGGGAAGAAGCACGCGCAGGTGTCCTTTGTGCAGGCGACTTTTGCTGCCGCCCAGCAGCCGTATGTCTTGCGTGTCCACGCGTTGGGCATGGGTCCAGACATTTTCATGGGGAGCTTTCGCGAACAGTGGACCCGCCGACCAAATTTCCCACCAGCTTGCTAATCCGCCCGTGCTCCGGCACCAGGCCGACAAATGCCCACACAGGCGCCAACGGCATGTCAGCCGGCAATGCCCTGGCAAACGGCCTTCGCCTGCTTCTAGTCCCGTTTCCTAGCCGCAAAAGGCGCCACGCAAGGTGGCTATTGAGCAACTAGCCGACGCAGGCCCGAAAGATCGTCGATCTAAGGCAGCGGGATCGGCTTGTCGCTGAGTGTGCGCAAGTAGGCGATCACGTTGACCCGTTCGGTCTCGTCCGGGACGCCAGGCGTCTCCATCTTAACGCCCGGCGTGGTGAGCATGGGCCCGAAGAGAAATCTGTTCAGGTCCTCGTACGTCCAGACACCCTCCCAGCCCAGCAAGGTGTCGGAATAACGCATATCTGCCATAGATGCCTTGTCGCGGCCGACGACGCTCCACAAGTTGGGTCCTATTTTGTTCCCTCCCTGTGGCTCGGCGTCGTGGCAAGTAGTACACCGGCGGGTGTAGTCGGTTCGGCCTTTCTCGACATCGGCAGAAGCCAACTTCATTGAGATTGGGGCTGGTGTTGGCAAGATGACGCCATGCGCCAAGAGATAGTCGGCAACTTCGCGTTGCCCCCTGCTTTTTGCCAGATGGAGCGGCGTCTTGCCGTGCATTGCCTTCGCATTCACGTCCGCTCCGGCCTCGACCAGTGCCTTCACGCAGTCGAAACAATCGAGAGTGACGGCGACATGAAGGGCGAATTCGCCACCACGATCGGAATTTGGATCCGCGTCCCGCTCCAGCAACAGATTTAACAGGTCGATCTTGCCTGTCCCTACAGCCGCCATCAGCGGTGGACCACCAGTCGTCTGGGCGTTGACGTCGGCACCACGTTCTATGAGCAGTTTTGCCGCTTCGATGTGGCCCATAAAGACCGCGAGATAGAGCGGCGTTGCGCTTCCATCACTCTCATCTACATCAGCGCCTGCATCGAGCGCAGCCGTGATCGCTGCGACATCGCCGTTCATAGCGGCATCGTGAATGTCGGCGGCATGCGATACAATCGGGATTTGTGCAAGCAGCAGTGCAATGAAGAGCAAGGACACGCGCATTTGGCATCTCCAAGGCAAACCGCAGTAAGCGTCAGGTTTCAAGATGGCAAAAGCATACCACGAATTCCTGATCGCAACCACGCTCGTCTCGCCCGCGGTTCCGAAAGGTGCGGTGGGCTTTTTTTGATGTCCGAGATGTCCTGAATCGTATTATGTTTCAGCAGGAGGGGGGTGCTATGCCGATTTATCGAAAAGCTAAAGATTTTGGCGTCTTCAGTGCATCCGAAGTAGCTACGCTTGGCCGTGTGTTCGACCGGCTCAAGAGGGAGGGCGACTCCGAACATCTACGTGAGGCTCTCGCGTCCCGCATCCTTGCAAATTATGCGGCCGGTATCACTGACGAGGACGAACTCGTCTTGGCGTCAAAACTGCCGTTAGGTCGGTAGGCGCGACGCGAAATTAGGCCCCCCACAGCCCGACGGACACTCATGCAACCACCGCCACGTCTTCGCGTTTAGCCACTTCAAATTCTGGAGAGCGACAAAAGATGCCGGCGTTTATACGGATTACGATCTACCTGAATCATAGATCGATGCTGGTTGCCTCGATACCTGATGCTGAGACGGCGCTTCAGCAACCATGGCCATTCATGGGCAGGCCATCCCGACTTAAAGCAATTCGAATGATCGAGGAATGCCTGGCCGGACACTGCACCCAACAAGCCGCGTTCGATGCCTTTAAGGCGGCCGCGAGTGAACAGGGCCTTCTTAAGCGAAAGCCTCCAAGCGTAGGCCTTAGGAAATTCGACAGGGTTGCCGAAGACCTGCTGTGAGGCGGCGGAGTGGGGTCAAACCCGGTTTCATGGCTGCGCCTCAAGCACCTTCGTGGGGATCACAGCAAGATACGCCACGCGTCGCTGCTGGGTATCAGCGACGAAAGCTAGGCCAACCAAAAAGGGCAACTGGCTAAAATCTGTGCGAGCGCGTACAGTATGAGATCGCCAGCCACGCACAATGGGCGCTGACGCTTGGGAGCGAGCATCGCACTCCTGCCCCAAACGTAAGGCATTGTCTGATGGCTGAAGAGGCAGGGCGGTTCCGCCCGACAGACTATTATGTGCGCTCGCTCGCGCAGGAGTCAGGTGCAACTGAGCAGCAGATACGGGACATTGCATCGCTGATCGGGCTTGATCGTGCCTCGATCCTGAGAGAAGCGCGTCTCTTCCGCCGTGATCTAGGGCCGAAGCTTTAAGGCTTTCCGTGCGGCCGGTCATCACCCCAGCCGTGACAGGAAAGGCTTCACCTCGACGCAATGAACCTTTTGCGGGTTTCAGACTTAGAGGAGATGGCCCGCTTCTACTTCGATCTAAACGACAATGGCGTACTCTACCCCGACGACGAAGGCACAGAGCTTGAAAGCCTGGGAGCCTTAGAAAGCGAGGCGGTGACGGCGCTGTTAGAGATAGCAAGAGATCGAATGCCAGATGGCACGTACAGGGAAGTGGCCTTTCATGTCCGCGATGGTGCCAGCACCCCGCTTTTTGTGGTAAAGGTCACGTTCGAATTGCTGCGCAACGAACGCTCAACCGATGACCAGGTGGGAGCCTGACATTCTCTTCCTTGAAGCCGCTCGCCTATGCCAAAAGCGGGCCATGGCCGATGTAGAAGACCTGCACTCAATCATCGCAGAGACGCGCCGCATAATCGCAGAGTCCCGGAAGCTGCTAGAGCGTCTAGCCGACAACGCGGGCGCTACCCCGCCGTAGGGGGAGGATTTTCCCCTTTTTGAAAGGGTGGCCGGCGACACATGGGTCAAGCCGGGCTGATCGGCCGCGTGAAGCACCTACGCGGCGAGGAGGATTTGCGGCATGCTTCGCTGTGGATTTCTGGGAGGAGAATTGACTCCTACTAGTGCTTCTCAACGAACGCTTTGCATGCGGGGGATAGCTGATCGATCATGCTTTGAAGATCGCATTTGCCGATCGGTGTCATTGGGCAAAGCCGTTTGTAGTCTTTCTTGCATTCCTTGCCTTGGAAGTTTTTGAAAGCCTTTGCCTCAGCGGCCATGGTGTCCAAAAGTATTCCCGAGAATGCTAACGCCAAGCCTAACCACAGATGCTTCCCCATAGCCGTCTCCCCTTGTTGCCTCACAATCTCAGTACAATAAATTAGGATACGCTAATGGCACGAGGCCTGCAAACCCCTTGCCGGCGCCAACCTCAGGATTATATTCCTCCCGTTGCGGCGACCCCATCAACGGAGATCGCCATGCCCCAAAAGACCCTCGCCGACACTCTGGCCGCCCGAGAATCCATCTATGTCAATTGCGGACATCCGTTGTGCTGCAAATCGACGAAGCTCCATATCCAGGCGCTGATTGACAGGCTTGGCCGTGGCCACGGCTCGATGCATGATGACCTGGTCGGGCTCTTTGTTTGCTCAAATTGCAAGGCTGCCGGCCGTGATCGACGGCAAGTGTTCTTCACATGCATTCCTGACTACGAAGGCCAGCAGCGGGCGCGCAATCGCGACTGGAAACCGACTTTTGGGTAGCGTTTACCCCGCCGCCGTGCGCGGCGGGGCAGTTCGATTTAAGCCGTCGTAGCTATTGCGTATTCCGAGGATCGTCCGCTGGATTGATGTACTTGATGCCCCATGGGCCATTGGTGGTGAGTTGGAGCACCGTCTCCTCGTCGAAGTAAGCAAAATGTGCCATGCCTTGCGGCAAAGCGAAGTAGCTGCCCGCAGGAATTGCTTTGGCGGCGCTCCGATCGGCGGTCTCGCCCATGCCAAGATTAACGGTCCCCGAAATTACTGTGTCAACCTCAAGCCCTGGATGCGTGTGCGGCGGGATCGCATACCCAGCCGGCAATTTGAGCCGAAGGGCAAACGGACCTTCCTTGGTCGGATCGCCGAACAAAACTGCCGCCTCTGCTCCGGCAGGGAGGGCTTTTGGGCCCGGGCCCCACTTAACTTCGTTGGGAGTGATCACAGTGTGCGCGTCCTCTGCCGAAGCAAAGGAGGCGATTCCGCAGGACACGATCCAGCCAATTGCAAGTAGCGATGCAACTTTCATGGTAGCCTCCCGTCTAGGCGGGCTACCCATTCCGGCCCGTGCCGGGGTGGGCTCGCCAAAACCGGTCAGATTAGGTCCGCGAGTCACGTCTAGGCAAGCGCCATTTGTAGCCGGAGCAGCGGCGCTGAACCAAGCGCGGCCGGGCACTCGCGAGCGGGGTAGGCCTAGCAGGGCACCGGGCCTGACCCGGCGGGGCTCAGCCGCCCACAACCTACGACGTGCCAGTGTTCGACAAGCTGTATTGGCGCACGGTGCTGACCACGAAGGACAGGGCCAAGGCGATGGCGAAAGGCGGCGTAGGACAGCGGCCTACGGAAACGCGCGCTGGCGGCCCCTACGCGCCGCTCCCGGCTGCGCAGTCCGCGCTTGCGCCATCATGTCAGACAAGCCTAATGTAATCCATGATCTGGCCATTTAGGGGGCGCGGCTGCGCATTCGGGTTGGGCGCTAGCATCGCCGCAGCCTGCGCTTTCGGAACTCCTTTGGCATCGGCACATGATGACTGGTACGAAAAACAGTGCTGCCATGACGAGCATTGCGAGCCGATGGCAGACGGTGCCGTTCGCGAAACAAGCAAGGGCTTCAAGGTGCCGTCAGGCGAATTGCTGCCTTACGCGGACGGCAGGGTGCGTCAGTCGCACGACATGCGTTTTCATTGGTGCCATGCCCAAAAAGTAACGGCAGGCCGGCATCGTGAATTCCCATCTCGCAACGCTGACGTTACGATCTGCCTGTACGTGCCGCCTAAGTCATTCTGACATTCTGTCCAGCTAGCAGTTCAGGGTTCCGCTTTGGACTTTGAATCGGCGCGCCACTCGCAACTTATCTTTTCCGCAGCACGCCAGCGCCTCAGGAATGAACTCGACGCCGGCCGCCTCTTAGCGCTGCGCGGAAAGTCGCCCATTGGTTTCACTCGGCTCTCAGTACCTGGTGTCTGATCAACCAGTCACGGGTGATCAATCGGACGGCTTCAGGCCGCGAAACATCATGCTCGGCAATAAATTGATCGACGCCCGCCAGCATGTCCGGTTGAAGGCCGACCATGATCGGCACACCCTTTCCAGTTGGGGCCGGGCCGCGCCGTACTCGCAGAAGAACTGGTGTATCTGAAACCTCGACTCGCCCTCTTCGTTACTGGTCATACGTTTGAGGATGAGGTGGTGGCCGTTTTGTCGGATTTGAGTTATAGCCCCGCTCCCAAGGTTCGAACCTCGAAGGAGTTTCAATGCTTCGGACACTCGGCTGGGCGGTATGCGGTCCTAACTCGGCATCCAACATATGCCGCTGCCGAATGGTTTGAGGAAGCTGCAGACATTTGTCGTCGTCTAAAAGCCCATTGATGACGACAGTTTGTCCGTCGTGGAACCCTCGGGGGCGCCGTCATTGGAGAGGGGCCGACCACTCGCCGAAGCCAGCATGAAGCAATGCTCTTTTCCTAGCTGTTCACTAGGAACCGGCAGGCGCGCTACAGGCTGCCAGCAATCCGCCTTGTTACGGCGACAACTGACCCGACAGGGGCTTGTAGCACTTGGCCGGCATGCTTGTTGGGCAAGGCCGTCAAACTGCCCAGTGACCTTATATGAGCGCCGTTCACTCATGCGACAGAGCAAGTGACCGGCTACGGCGAGCCAGCTTGGTGACCCGAGAAAAGGCCGCACAGTGGCTTGCGGCATTTGGCCAGTGTGGAAGCCGGCAGATACCGTTGCGCTTGGTGGTGGCTGTTTCTAAGGCTCGGAGGTGGCGGTCCCGACTTGCGGGGGGAAGGGGTACCCTTTCAGAGTTACCCAGCCGATGAAGCGCAGCAGAGTTTTCCCCTTTCCTGCATGGACAGCAAATGGCGCCTATCAGCCAGGACCTCATTGGCGGCGCCGCGTTTGTCGGTCCGTGCAGGCCGACAGGTCTAGGCGGAAACTCATAAATCGAGCGGCAGCTTCCGACCCCAAGCGGAAGTTTCGCTCGCCCGTGCCGAATTCACGCCCTTGACCCAACGGTGACATTCATTGTCCGCGTTGCGAATGGCAGCTTTGCGCCGATGTCGGCCATAGCGATCAGATCTACGGTTTCCTGAAAGCCGACATCGTCGGTATACGGGCGGGAGTCGTGGTTGCGCCAGGAGCGGTCACGCGAATTCGCGCTTGGGAATGACCGCGATTGGTGCAAAGCGGCCGTGCCGCGTTATGACCTGACGCCAAGATTTTATTGATCACACTATTAAAATGCTATGGGACCAGCTTGTAGTCTAACTCGGCTCGGCCGGGCGACGCGCGTGCGCGCCAGGAGTTGCATCGCCCAGCGTCCACATCATGTTCATCCCCTCTGCGATCGGGGCTGACCAGAAAGCCAGGCACGCGTCAGAAGCAGGCCCAGAACTGCGTGGACCGCCACCGCCGGCCACAACAGTTTTCCGACCTGGGTACCTTCGATACCGACATACGCGAGATAGATTGCGGCCAGGACGTTGTACGTCAACATGGCTGCCAGCGCTGCATTCCTGCCCGGCTCCTGCCGGCCAACCCAGCTACCCGCCGCCAGAGCGAGCAGCGCGATGCCAGCTACGCGGCCCACGGTAAGCCCGGTACCGGATGGACCGTTACCGAGTAGCAAGAAGCCAACCGTACTCGGAGCGACAACCAAGGCAGCGCCCGTTGCTGCCTCGATCAATGCGGCGACTGCAAGTAACGACGCAACTGGCATAGCCATCCCCTTTTGCTCGATGCCGGTTGCTGCCTCTACGATTCCGGCGTGTACCAGATCGGCGAAGTGTAGGCGCGTTCCGTGGTAGTCATCCGCACCTCGGGCGGCATGGTCAGGCCAAAGTACTTGGCATCATAGGCTGTCCAACGTGGTGTCGGAATCTCGATTACCCTGCCGTAGTAGAAAGCCCTTTGCGCCGGGTCGAACTCGGGGTCGGTCCAGACTGCGATCAGTTCCGGCCCACCGATCGTGTTGGTCCAGGTCGCGTTCGCAACGTCGACCGTATCTCCGACCGACGGCACCTTTCCATCAGCTCCCACCTTGCGGTCGCCTGTCCATGCTACGTCATAGACCTTCTCGTGCACTTCGCCGGCGGCATCCAGCCAGCCCTTGACGATCTGATAGCGGTCGAGGTTCGCGCCGATCGGATCCTTTAGTGCCGCGACCAGGAATGTTGGCGCCTTGCCGGCAGGTGCGTTGGTCAAGTCGCCGCCCATCGGCACGCCTTTGCTGTAGCCTGCAATCGCCGGGCTCCTCGAATTGGCGTCGTCGGCCGTGAAGTCGAAGCCACCGAAGAAGCGAACCAGTATGCGCGGACCTGTCGTGGCATAGGTTTCGCGCCGCTTCATGGCATCGAAGATCGAGGCGCGTGTGTTCTCCTGGGCCCAGACTGCGGCATAGCCCGACGCCGTCGTTTCCCAACCCATGATCTTCAGCCCGAGCTTCGGATTGGTCATGAACGGGTGGCTTGCTCGGCCTGGATTGGGCTCCGACGAGGAGACCTTGCCCCAGAAATTTTCGTCGTCGGCCGTGGCAAGGCCGGTGTGTGAGTCCGTCGAGCCAACAATCCCGAACTTGTATGGATTCACGCCAAGCTTCGCTTCAAGCTTCAGGCCGTTCTTCAATGCGGAGCGCGTATATTCGAACTCCAGCATCGCGGGCTTCTTAGCCTCGCTGAGATCGAGGTTGCCCTTGTCCCATTTCTCGAAATTGGCGAATTCGTCGTTCGGCGACAACGTCGGGTGGCTTTCGCCATCGCCCTTCATTTGCGTCGTCTCGTAAAGAATCTCCCACCGCTTCCGCTGTTCGGCATACTCGCGGTCGATTTCCTTGCCGGTAGTCGGCTCGATCAGCGGAAACATGGTCCCGTTACTGAGGTTGCCGTTGTGGGCGATCGCCAGAGCGCTGCCGCCGGTCTTTTCCTCGTAGTTGTGCAGCCATTTCCAGAGATCGCGCGGATTGTTGCTCCCGAGTGGGGGCGTCGTCGTATATGGCTCGATCAAGCCAGCTTTCTCGGCGCCATCGCGAAAGATGACGTTGCGGTGAAGGTTGTTGCCCTTGTCGAGAGATGTCCACTCGTAGCCAATGAAAGCTGTGAAACGGCCCGGATCGTTGGCCTCTTCGGCCGCATCAATGATGCTTTGCCATACCGACCGGTAGGCCGATGTGCCGGGCGAGTAGGTAATGTCCGGCGGGAATTTTCCCTGCGAAAAGGTCATAACAATGTCCCACGCGGCCTCGGCACCCTTGCCATCCTGGATCATGGCGTACCAGTTACGAGCCATGGGGTTCTGCATGATCTCGGGTTTGCCCGCGAGGAAGTCGGCGAAAAATCCAAGATTGTCGGAATGATCCGCGACGACCAGGAAATCGAGTGGACGCGAAAGCTTTACCGGCTGGCCGCTTGAGGCCGTGATCTCCTCGCCTTTGGCGAAGCGATAGGCTTCGGGAGGTCCCACCCTCGCTCCCGCCGCTCCGGCGTCAAAGGAAAGCGCTGTGTGAAGGTGGGTATCGCCGAACAATGGCCGCATCGGAAAATTGCGGCCTGCCCACGGCGAATACGGTCGCTTCGTCGCAAATATGTCAGCGCCGGAAGCCTTGTCAATATCGCCGATGTCTGTGTGCACGGCCTCTTGAGCCAGTGATGGCAGAGAAAGCGCCGCCAACAATCCGACAGCTGCGGCGCTGCGCAAGAGCGCTGTTTTCAGTGTGTATCCAGTGCCGGTCATGATCATCTTTCCTCCGTTTGGCGGCCGTATCGACGTTCCGCGCATGCTTTCTTGATCTATCCGATCGAGCGTCCAGTCATCCCGCCGCTCGCAGCATCGCGTCGAGCCGTTCGACGCCCCAGAATGCCGCCATCATGCCGATCCCATATGCAGATGCGATGACGGCTTGCCGCGGGATCGTGACGAACCGCCTGGCCCCGGCGACGATCGCGAGAATGGCTGCGATGAACATCAACTGGCCGAATTCGACGCCGACATTGAACGAGAACAGCGCAAGCGGAATGTCGCCGCGCGGCAGGCCGAGATCGACCAGCGCGCCCGCGAAGCCGAAGCCGTGGAGCAGTCCGAACACTAAAGCCACGACCCAGGGCCAGGCGATGGTCAGGCTGGTTCCGCCGCGCTCCATGCGAACGATTTCCGCCCCGACAAGCACGATCGAGAATGCGATCATCACCTCGACCGGCGCGGAGGGCAGCGTTGCCCAGCCGAGCGTGGCGAAAGTGAGCGTTATCGAATGCGCCACCGTGAACGCGGTGACTGTCTTCACCAGCATGCGCCAGTCCCGCACGATCAGCATCAGCGAGGCGACGAAAAGCAAATGGTCGAAGCCGAAAAGGATGTGCTCGACGCCGCTGACGATATAGGTTTTCGCTACGTGCCAGCTGCTCTGCGTGGCCGGGATCGTCGCGCCGGGCCTTCCGGGCGTGAGCTTTTCCAGCCAGACATAGCCGTCCAGAAATTCGATCCTGACCAGCGCATCGGTCATTGTGTTTTGTAGGCCGTCGATCGATACCGCCTGGCCCTCAAGCGGCTCGACCGCGCGTATCCGCCAGGTTTGCACCATCGCATCGCCCGTCGGGCTCGATACGACGGGGGTTAGCTTCACCACGTCGCCGGAAAATGCCGCAGACAAGGCCAGCCGTGCGTCGCCCTGCATGGGGGTCTTGAGCAACACGCTGAACACGCCGGGCAACTCTTCGCGCACGTCGAGATAGGCAGGCCGAACCTCATGCGCGGACGCGCCCGCGAGCGTCACCACGGCTGCGCAGAAGGCGAGCAGAAGGCGGAGGAGGAGCCGGAGCCGGGTCATCGCATCGACACGTCCGCTGCCGGCTGCGGGTCGAGTTGCGCCTTCACGCTGTCTTCGAACTCCACCCCGTATTTCTCGCGCAGCCGTGCAAGATACTCTTGGCTCACCTTCTGTTCGCTTTCGCGCCGCCACTCCGCGTCCACCTTGTCGCGCACCGCCTCGAACGCCGGCTTTCGCGCAGCCTCCCTTGCGCCGACGAATACGAGGTGCGTGCCATAGCCTGATATCAGCGGCCCACTCCATTTCCCGGTTTCGACTGTCAGCAGAGCATCGGCGAAGTCGTCCCCGAACGCGTTGGCAATGGCCTGCCGGTCAGCATTCGTCATCTCTGCTTCGAGCAGGAACCGATCTCCGAGTTCCGCCACATCGGCGCTGGCATCAGCGCTCAGCCTGGCAAGGACGAGACCAGCATCCTTGGCCGCATCCTTGCGGTTTTCCGGATTGAAATAGATCTGAGAGAACGACACCCGAGGGCTGTCCTCGAAACGTGCCGCATTCGCCTCGAAATACTGGCGCAGTTCTGCGTCTGTCGGCTCGGCCAGCCTCGACGTGTCCTCGACGAGAAATTTCAGCTTCTGGGCCAGCCGGCGGCGGACGATCGTATCGTTTTCGCCGAGGCCCATCGCCTGCGCTTCGCGGGCAAGCAGCTCCTCGTTGATGAGATCGGTCAACAGCCCTTGCAGTTCGACCGCGTCGGGCGGCCTCAGCCATTGGCTGGAATAGGTTTGCCTCAGCCAATGAATCTGGCCAGCGCTTATCCGTACCGGTTCGACGCCGTCCGATGCGGGCCTGCTCCCATTCAGCCAGGCATAGGCGGAAAACAACACCACGCCCGCAATTACAAAATGAACTAACGGCTCTCGAAGCAGCTTCATCCAACAACCGTATGCCCCAAACCTCTGCACGTAAACGGGCAGAGCGCTTAGCGGCCCGCCTCGGCTAATGTCCGCTTGGGTTAAAAAAGTCGCCGCTCGAGGTTCGCCTCCTAAGCGTCGGGCTTCGGGTCAGTCACGATGATGCCTACACCAACCTGAATGTCCGCTCTTGAATAATTCGCAGCCCGGCCCAAAAACGCGACGTCCGAGTGGTCGGCTTTGGCGATGTCCGTAGTTGGCGCTCGTTGCGCATTCCAATGAACGATTAGATCCCTTCCAGGTTGAAAGCCGGACTGAGGGACTTTACATCGGCCACATCTTAGAGGATGCTGAAATACGCCATTAGCATCTGTGGGACCCTTAGACTTCTGCGCATCGTGGATCGCCTGAAAACAACTTGTTTTCACGCGAAAGGGACAATTATGGGCGCCACTCTACTTTTGAGCGTCTGAACAAGCCGGTAACCGGACACCGCCGGCAGCCTGGCCACAACTATCGCCGTGAGGCATGGCACGCCGTCCGCCATATCCGTCGTCATCGCCGCCTGGTCGCAGTCGACGTGAGCACGCTCACCCAGAAGAGAACGGGAAACTCAGGACTAAACCAGGAGAGGAAAATGGGACGCACCGCAACAGAGACGTGGACATTTATAAGGGAGGGAAAGGCCATGAAACGTGCAACAGGGCTAGTCGTCGCCCTAACAATGTCGACGATTCATCACTCCTACGCCCAAGACGCCTTCAACGACGGTCGGTACTGCCAACAGAACCCGGGGGCATGTCGCGCTTCTCCCCCATCATCAGGCGGCGCCAATGTTTATATCCCCTCCGCACCGAGCGGCGGGGGTGGTGGCGGCGGGCTGGACGCCGGGGAGGCAGCCCTCATCGGTGTAGGAATTGGCCTATTGGGTCAAGTAATCCAACAGGCAACTAAGAACCCACAACCGCGCCAGCCATCGCAGTCCACGCAGGGCAAATGGCGCCCGACCATGCCTCACACGCGGCCGACGACTTACGCGCCAATCCAGCCGTCAGCCGAGGAACTCAGACTCCGGCAGCTCGACGCTTTCCGCCGACAACAAGTCAAACAACAGATTGAAGCCGAGAACGCCGCGAAGCTGGCGGCCGACAGCACGACATGGGGTAAGTTCAAGCAGAACGTCGGTTGGACGGATGATGACACGCGGGAAGTGCAGAAGGGCGTCGCCAAAGGGATGGCCAACAACGCCGCCAAGCGCACCTTAGGTGCTTGGATCAACGACACGTTCGGAAGCGGCACCGCCGAGACGCAGGAATTATCAGACAAGGCGGCCGACGTCATGCTGAACCTCAAGCAAGGTATCTGGGGCGCCCGTGAGCGTGTGGGCAACGTGGGAGATGCTGTCAAGAAAGATTTCCAGAAATGGCTGGACGACGGGGTCATCAACCCGATGAAGGACATCTAGGTGAAGTAAGACTAACAGTAACCCGAAGCAGGGTCGCGTTGTCACACGCGACCACAGAAGGGAGTGCATAAATGAAAAAGACTCTTTCTGCACTTGTAGGACTGGTTGCGCTTGCCAGTTGTTCAACTACCAGCGGCGGCACGGACGCCTCCACCATCACCAGCACAATCAAGGGTTACCGCAGTTGTACCGTGAAGACCATGGCGCAGAACCTAAGCAGCCCAGAACGCGTTCACATCGGGGCAACCGTTGACGACGCTTGCGGCGATTACATGGACAAGTTCGGCGCGGAACTCAAGAAGGCCGGCATCAAGCCCGCACAGGTGACTTTGTACCAGAGCCAGCTACGTACTACGATCATGAAATACTCGACCGCCGCTATCACGGCGATCATGTACGAAGAATATCAGAAACAACAGAACGCAAACAAGAAACCGTCGTAGGTATGGCACTGGTCGGTTTGACGGACTGTTGGCGTTGTCGTGGCCGACAAGTGACCGGACAGTGCCGCTTTGCGCCTGACGGGTGCGCCTACACTGGCAACGGTAGCCAAACTACGCGACAGCCTTGTATGCATCAGACTAACGGGCCAGGTGCGGTGGGTCGTTGGTAGCTGGGCGGAGCACCTTCATGTGTACGGTCTCAACGCCCGGCGGCGCCGGCTCACATAGAATCTAGACCGTATATCTCAGGAAGCATCGCAAGGGTTCCCTGATTTTCCTGAGCGAAACGCGCGTTGGGAGGGGCCAGTCCGAATTTGCGGCCAGATCCGTCTACCAATCTTATCGCGATCATAGGGCAGCAATTCTCACCGCTACACCTCCTCATCTTGAGCCCGTGTCCTCCTGACTGGGAAGGGAACTATGTTGCTTTCTGCCAAATCCAGAGCGGCAACTATTGCCCGCCGCACATCTTCATGACCGTCAAATTGTTGAGGGGTGCACTCCTCGACAGCCTCCTCCAGCCGCAACGTCAGACGGGATGCTTCTTCGTGCAATTCATCCAGAGTGACGTATTGGAGAAGAGTGTCACCATCATTTCCAGGTAGCGATTTCAACTTCCCTGTCCTTGCTTCATAGTGAAGGAAATCGATACCGCCGGCCAACTCCTCACCGTTGAAGTAGCAATGTGCAATTACGTTGCGTAGCTGCTGATGATGCCGCACCTGGTTAAAGATGTCTTCGTAGTCTAGTCCCTGGCGCCCTACGCCAGTTTCAGTGAGATTGATCTTCTGACCAATGTGTAGGGCTTTCTGAAGCAGCAAGGCACCCCAATCCTTGAGGCCAAAGACAGCTCTAAACAGTTCGTCGATTTGAATTTCAAGTCTGGCGAAGTCCTGGAGAAATCTCCCCACATACCTCCAAGCCTTTTCCTCATCATCATCGTTGACCATCGCATACCCCTGCTGCAGCCGGAAATGAGCTTATCGCCCCAAAACGGGGTAGAGTCTATTTAGCTGTCAAAATGGAGAAGCACATTGTACGGCCTTCCAATTAGCGCACATACCTGGTCGCGGCTCACCGAATGCAACGAAAAGCTTGCAAATGCGGGATTATCGCCACGTGGCGTTTTCGCACCTGCTAGTGGCCCCGGTTATGAGCGCGGCGGAAGACGAGCGCTACTTTATGTCGGCAAGAGTGCCGGTCCACTTGGCACGAAGGTCGGTTCAGGCTCGGATCAAACATCCAATATCGCAGCTTCAACGAGGTGGATGATTGAGCGCCATAACAAGTCTGCCTTTTGGCAGTTTGCTGAGCTGTTCGATCGCTCACGTCATTCTCTTGCATGGACAAACGTTTGCAAAATGGACCAGGGCGATGGCTCCCGCCCCCCTTCACTCACATTTTGGGGCACGGTGGCCGCCGCGCACGTTCAGGCGCTCAAGGAAGAAATCATTGCCTTCAAGCCACGCGTAACTCTCTTTGTCACGTCTGAGTTCGCCAGGGGCTCCATCCAGGCGCTGCTCGAGGGACTTGGTTATCGTTTGCTACCGAGCGGTGCCGGCGGCGAATGGACCAAACTTTGGAGTGACGGCGGGCATGGCTATGCAGTGCTCACCCGCCATCCCCAAGGTTGGTCGACGGCTGATCGCGCTGGCACGGTGAAGCTCGTAAAGGAACTTCTCGGCGACGAATTTTAAGGCAGCACCGACCGTTTCATCATTTGCCACAGCAAGTGGCCCAAACGCCCAGCAACCATTGTTAGTGAAACGCTACGCCAGTTTCCCCTGCGGTCAAAAGGAAGTGATAGACGATACCTTTACGATCTCCAAAAATGTCTTCATTCCCATGCAGTATGTGCAGATGGCAGTGGAAGAAAGTTCAGTTCAGTTATGCAAGTGCCCTGAGAGCCAGTGCACCCCCCTGCCCCCTGGGTGTAAGAACAAGTCCTGCTCATGACCGATCTCCCAAAAGTCAGCGCCCATTGTGCGTGGCTGGTGCATAGATTTTAGCCGTAGTTCTTTTAATTGGCCTAGCTTTCATCGCCAAAACCCAGCAGCGATGCATGGCGTATGTGGCTGTGATCGCCGCGAAGATGCTTGATGCGCAGTTTGACGCCAGGCGCGACCCATTGAGTCGCCGGCCGTTTCTTCATGGCCTCGGGCGGCGGCCCGGCATGCTCTTGGACGCGCTTCCACAGTCGTTCCCGCATCTCGCGGCCCAGGGTGATGAACGCCGAACCGACATATTTCGTTGTGCCTGGTTCCGCCAGTAACGCGAAGGTCGCCTTGCCCGTCTCACGCTCGACGCCCATCAGTTCGAACTCGTCGACCGTCCAGCTCTTGGTCTTCAGCCAGTTCGTCGTCGGGCCGCTGCGATACTTGCTGTCGGCACGCTTCGAGACGATGCCTTCGAGCCCGGCCTGGTCGGCGAGATAGAAGATCGCCTCTGGGTCACCAGGTCACCAGGAATCGCCTCGCTGAACTGTATCCGGCTGTTTGGCTTGATGATGCCGTAGAGGATTTCGTGCCGCCCCTTGCAGCCGATGTCACGCAAGTCGTGGCCATTCAGGTGCAGGATATCGAAGGCGCCGAGAACCATGGCATAGGGATCGCTGTGGACGGCCGTTTGGAGCGCGCCGAAATCCGGCAGCCCGGCCGAATTGGTGATCGCGTTCTCGACCTCGAGCTCCCGCGCGGCTTCGACCAGCCCTGTATATTTGCTCGTCCAGTCCGCACCGGTTTTTGTATAGACGCGGATATCCTCGGGGCTGTTGATGACGATCTGGGAGCGGTAGCCGTCGAGCTTGATTTCGTGAATCCAGTCCTCGCCACCGGGCGGCTTGGCGACCAGCTTAGGCTCCATCGGCGGAATGAACTCGAGCCGGCGGGCGCCGGTACTTACAATTTTACGCACTTATTCGATTCTAGGCGGCGGGCTTATATTAGCCAGAGTGAACAGAACGTGATTCCGGGCCAAGCCTTCACACCTTCGCCTTGCGCCAGCCCGCCCACCAAGCCTCCCACTGGGAGCAGAACCAGCGCTCCCCTCGATCCGGATTTATCTGCGTAGCCAGATAATACTCCTGACCTGGACCCAGCGTGGCCTCAGATGGAAACAAGCTATGGAAGCCTGGGCCGCTGCCATGGAGGACGAGCTGTCGTCCGGCAGGTTTCCGAGGAAGCTGCCATAGAGGAAGGAGTGTTCCTCCCTTCTGACTAACGCGCGCCCGATCCCGATCTTATTTTCGCGATTTTACCGAAGGCGAATCTATCCAGGGTGATTGCGCTTGAGACCGAGGGCGACCAATTGGACAATCTTGACACCGCCCCACAGGCGGGAATTGTTCAAGAAGGCCTTCCAATGGGAAATCACGGTTCCCGCCGGCACTCTCGCACTCGGTGGTCTGGTTGCCATGTGGATGTGAGCGTAGCTCTCGTTTCTTCACGCTTTGACCGGACCAGGCCGGGGGTCACCGCGGGGAGTGACGACATTGCTGGCTTTCTGACCTTTGATTTACATGGGATACCGGCGGTGTTTGTCACCGCCTAACCTACTTTTCCGCCAGGCTAGATTCCTCCGCGTGAGGGAAAAATAGCGGTTTAACCGGGTTAGGGATTAAACCCCCTAAACTTTCATTTCCTATGTAACTATCAACGCGCCAGGGCGTGCGCCTTCCAAGGGTTTAGTGCTCTAACGCCCTAGGGTGGCTAAAGATCTAAAGTCTATTCCTTTCACGGACCATGTCGCTGCGGCTGCGGCGCGAAATGGCACGTTCCTCCCCGCGCTCCCGAATTTCCTTGACGATCTGCGAGACACGGCCGGGGGAGACGTTCATCTCCCGCGCGATGTCCTTCTGCTTCATTCGCGCTTTCAGCATTTCACGCACCTTTTCCGCCTGCACGTCGCGCATGGGCTCAGCGCGCCATTTCGCCCGGTCGCCCTCGGTAGAGAACCGTAGACGCATCGACTCGGCAGCCTCGCCGTAGAAGTCGCGACTCTTCTCAAAAGTCAGATCGAAGACGCTCTCGGTTTCGGTGCACACCTCGGGCTGCTTCTTCAGCTTGATAATGGTATCCATCACATCCTCGCGCTTGGACGTCCCGCGCTGCTGGCCGGACTTTCCCGAATGGTGCAGCACGATGATTGTGCGGCCGTGCCATCGGTGGTCAAGAAGCCATGCTTGTACCGGCGCCCAGGACTCGGCATCGTTCTCGATCCCAGAGCGCACCATGGTCGAGAGGGTGTCAATGATCACCAGGTCCGGACGGCACTGTTCGATGATGCGGTCCATTTCCTGACGCCCCTCGGTATCCCCCAGATCGGGCATGGTTTGGCGGTGCAGCAGACAGGTGTCTCGGCTAAGAATGTGAAGCATGCCAGGCGGGCTGGGTCGGAACTTCTTTAATCGACCTTGCACCGACCTCCCCGATAGCTCTCCCTCAACGTAGAGTACGCGGGCACCGCCCGGGCATTTCCAGCCGAGGAGCCCGCGCCCACCTGCAACAGCCTTGGCGATGGCAGCCGCGAGCCAGGTCTTGCCCTCGCCCCTGGGTGCGTAGATCATGGCGAGCCCCGGTAGAGGCAGCCATGGATCCAAGAGCAGGTCTCTCGTCGGGAATTTGAGTTCCATGAATTTGGATTCTTCAAGCGCTAATATTGACTCGGAGGATTTCCGGCCGTTGTCGGCGTCGAGCGCGGCTTGCCAGCAGGCTTCAGGATCATCGCCCTGAAGTACGTCGTTCCAGTCGAGACCTTTCGACGTAGGCATGGCAACGCGAACTGGGCTACCTTCCAACCGCGCCCGCGCCGCGAGGGCTGCGGCAGCCTTACCGCCGGGCGGGTCGTTGTCTGCTGCTATTATGTATCCCGCCGCCTTCGGCAGTCGCAGTTTCTCCATGTTGCCAGCAGACGTTGCTGCCCCGCCCGGAAAGCCACTGATCTGCATCGCGCTAAGAACCGTCTCGATCCCCTCAGCGACAATGAACGGCTTTTTTGGATCAGGTTCACCGAGGACAACTAATCCGCCCCCAACAGTGCCGTACATGCGCCGCGCTTTGCCGTTCTTGCCGACCGCGTTTTTCTTGGCGTCGGCCATCAGATAAGTCACGTGTGCTCCGACGCTCTGGCCGTCCTTGTTGGTGATGGGTGCTATCATGGCAGGAAGGT
Organism: Mesorhizobium sp. M1312; assembly: GCF_040318115.1. Lineage (NCBI taxonomy): Bacteria > Pseudomonadati > Pseudomonadota > Alphaproteobacteria > Hyphomicrobiales > Phyllobacteriaceae > Mesorhizobium > Mesorhizobium sp. M1312. Next base: position 47,824 of record NZ_JAMYLQ010000016.1, read on the forward strand.
TCGTGCCGGCGATCGCGGACATTGTCCCTCTGTCGACCAACTTCAACGTCGGGGGTGAGAGCTTTATTCCACGCCCCTGCAAATAGGCCTTCGGACGTTCAGTTGATTTCTCAGCGGCATCCAGCAATTTCCTGGCGGTCCGCTCTGTCCGGTTGGCATCAGTGTTCGCTGGTAGGCGAAGCCGGACCCTATCGCTTGTTTTCGACCAGAGGCCGTGCTGCCGCAGTGCAGCGATCACGTTCTCTTGTGAGCAACCGGCATGGCAGCGGACGACAACACCCTTGCGGCCGTTGCTGACATGCAGTGATGGATTCTGGTCGTCGTGAGCCGGACACCGGCACATTCCTGTCCGCCCGTTGCCGCCGAGCTTGGTGATGATTTCGTTCGCTGTGGTCATCAGAGCGCACCCTTTGTGTCTCGGGCAGAAATGCGCGCCTGCTGCCAGTTTGCGATCTCATGGGCCAACCACACCTTCCGGCGATCAGAAATCCGCACGGGCGCCGGATACCGGCCCCGCCGGATCAATTCAGCTCTCTGAGTTTTCTTAAGCCCGTCTAGGGCCGCGAGTTCAGTTTCGCGTAGGACACGCTGAGGTTGAGAGGACTCGGTCATCGTTGCGTATGCTCCTTTCGGACAAATCCGCTGGGCACCGATTGGCGCTCAGCCGAGGATCACGATGGGGATGCATAAGCGACAGCGAAAGCCAGTAACGGGTGCGGAAAACCGCCAGTCTATTTTTCGCACCTATTGATAGGCTGTAGCGCCTTCTGGGCTAGGGCGCGGGTGCCCTTGATCGGGTGTTGAGCATATGTGGCCTCAAGATATTGAATCAGTTCCTTGCGGCCCTCGATCCATTTCCTTTTGGTCGTTTTCAAAAAGCGCTCGAACCTGCCGGGTTGTTTGTGTTCATGTTCATCAACGGTCAATACGAACAGGTCATAGATTGCGGCTGACGCGAAGTTACGGGTGCCCTTAGCCCTATGCTCTGCGGCCGCCTCGTCGAGCCACTGCGCCAACTGCATTCCCTCGTAGTAAGGAAGATCGCCGCGCGACGGTCTTCCACGACCTCGGGGTGCAGTCTTATTTGTCATGCGGTGGACGGCTTCTACCCCGTGCTTGCCGATGAGCCGGCTCAAACTCTTGAGATCAGCTTCCGACCACACAGGACCGTCGGCGGCGTTAGGTTGATCATCACCCTCGACTTTCGTTGTGATGAGACGTCTGAAAGACGTGGTGATGATAGAACGTTTCAGACTCTTGGGCTCAGACTCCGACCATGCAGGGTCGTCCTGATCATCAGGCCCGACCTTTTTTTTCCGACTCATCCCGAGGCCCTCATCGGCACCACCGCACCAGCTGGCGCGGGGTTCATGCAAAACCGCGACCAATCAGCCATCAAACGCACGCGCTTTTCAAACAGGTCGCCTCGGCGATAGGCACGCTCGACCGCATTGCCGATTGTGTGTGCCAGCGCCTGCTCCACAACGTGGTTGGGATAGCCGGTCAACTCCGCGGCCCAGTCACGGAACGCGGAGCGGAACCCGTGAACGGTAACGTCATTGCCACCCATGCGCTTCAGCACCGCCGCCATCGCCATGTTAGACAGGCCGTTCGCCCGAGGGCCTATGAATATATACGGATTGCCTTTCTCACGCGGAAGCGAATTGAGGATTTCTACTGCGCGACCTGACAGAGGAACACGGTGTTCCTTGCCCGCCTTCATGCGTCCGGCCGGGATTGTCCAGACCAGTCCATCAAGGTCAACTTCGCCCCAAGTTGCGCCTATGACCTCGCCTGTCCGTGCGGCTGTCAGGATCGTGAATTCCAAGGCTTGGGGTGCAACCCCATCCCGCTCGGCCAGCGCTGCCATGAAAGGCGGAAGCGCCAAATACGGCATCGCCGCGTGGTGTTCGACCCGCTGTACCAGGCCCCGTGCAGGTAGCACGTTTTCCAGATGTCCACGCCAGCGGGCAGGATTGTCGCCTTGGCGATAGCCGCGCGTCGTGGCCCAATCCAGCACGCTCTCGATTCGACCGCGAACGCGGTTGGCGGTTTCTGGAATTGCCATCCAAACGCTCTTGCCGTGGCGCTCGGGATGCTCGCGTTCCAAAGCCTTCAGTACAAGGCCCGTATCTACGTCGGCGACCGATACACTGCCGAAGACTGGGAATACGTAGTCCCGCATCGTAGATAGGAATTGTGCCGCGGCCTTGCGGTTCTGCCAGCGCGGTTCGTTCTGTTCGGAATATTGCCGCGCTGCTTTCTCGAACGTAAGGACTTTGGCGGCTTCAACAGCACGAGCTGCCCGCTCAGCCCGCCGCGCATCTATCGGATCTATGCCGTCAGAAATCTTCTGCCTGGCTGCCCGAGCTCGTTCACGCGCTTCCTTCACGCTGAAGTCGTCAAGCGATCCCAGTCCGTGGAACCGCTCTCGCCCATTCAGCTCATACCGGAGCAGCCAACTTTTCGTGCCGGTGCGGCCCACCTGCAAGTAGAGGCCGCGTGCCTCAGGGTCGCGGTAACGGCCGGGCGCATTCAGCTTCGCAATCCGCTTAGAAGTCAGTGCCATTGGTCCTTATGCCTTTGTATCGCGCCCCGTTTCAACCCCCGACTTTGCCAGCGGATATAACCGGGTGCTATCGTCGCTTAGCGACGAAGACATAGGTGGAAATATTCGGTATTACAACGGGTTAGGAATCGCTTAACGGCGGTCTCCAGCACCTACCGAGTTAAACGAAGGCGGCCTCCCTCTCCGCCAGTTGCCGCCTGTCCGACCCGGAGACATGGGTAGCAGATTGTACCTAAGACATGGGTGACAACCTCGTGCCGAACGGGTTGTCGATGGTCTGCAATGTCCTCTGGCCCAGGTCGAAATATCCAAGTTCATAGTGCATGAAGCTCAAGAGCCAAATGCCGTCGTCGAACTCGGTGATGCCGAGCCTTTGACCGCCGAGCACGGTGGTGATCTTCTTCCCGTGCAGGCGCGACAGCAGGCGGTGGTGAACCTGTTCATCTTCGAGACCGGCCTTCCGCTATGTGCGATTGATGAATCTATTTCATGAGGACATGCGCATTTTGCCGCCTACTCGATCGCGGGCGTCGTCGCTATTCTGTTTAGACATTCGCAACACTGCCGCGCATGCCGAGGAATGAGCATCGCCCGGCAGGCCTGCGACAGTTCAGGACGATCAAAGGAGACAGGCATGAACAACCAGATCGGAATCGAGAGCACGGCGGAACCGCAGTCCAGTGTCGGCTTTGGCCGACGTGATCTCCTGAAGCTGACCGGCGCCAGCGTCGCCGCGCTCGGTGCGGCGTCGCTCTTCAACATCCCCTTCGCAAAGGCTCAAGGTATGTCAAACGGCGCCAACAACTTCTACACCAGCGATCGGGTGACGCTCGAAAAGATCGCCTTCAAGAGCCAATACGAGATGAACGTCGCGGGCAATCTGTTCATTCCCAACTACCTCGACCGCAATGCGCGCCATCCGGCGCTCGTCGTGGGGCATCCGATGGGTGCGGTGAAGGAGCAGAGCGCAAATCTTTACGCCACCAAGATGGCCGAACAGGGCTTCGTCTCCATGTCCATCGACCTGCCGTTCTGGGGCGAAAGCGAGGGCGAGGCCCGCCAGATCGTTTCGCCTGACGTCTACGCCGAAGCGTTCAGCGCCGCGGTCGATTTCCTGGGCACGCGGCCATTCGTCGACAGAAACCGCATCGGCGCGATCGGCGTCTGCGGCAGCGGCAGTTTCGTCATTAGCGCGGCCAAGATCGACCCGCGGATGCGCGCCGTCGCGACCGTCAGCATGTACGATATGGGGGCCGCCAACCGCAACGCGCTCAATCATTCGCTGAGCGTCGAGCAGCGCAAGGAGATCATTGCTGCAGCTGCCGAGCAGCGCTGGGCCGAGTTTGAAGGCGGCGCGGTCGAATATACCGGCGGCACTGTGCACGAGCTGACCGCCGACACCCATCCCATCCAGCGGGAGTTCTATGACTTCTACCGCACGCCGCGGGGTGAATTCACGCCCGCAAGCGCAAACCCGCAGATCACCACGCATCCGACGCTGACCAGCAACGTCAAGTTCATGAATTTTTACCCGTTCAACGATATCGAGACGATCTCGCCGCGCCCGATGCTGTTCATCTCGGGCGATCAGGCTCACTCGCGCGAGTTCAGCGAGGAGGCTTACAAACGAGCGGCCGAGCCGAAGGAGCTTGTGTGGGTTTCCGGCGCCGGGCACGTCGATCTCTACGATCGCATCGACCTGATCCCGTTCGACAAGCTGACCAGCTTCTTCAATCAGCACCTCTCCGCGTGAGCGGCGAGATGGAGCCTGCCTGCGCCGGAGGGCGCAGGCTCCATCAGCATAGATCGGAGATACGACGGCATGCTGAGACTATTTGTTATCGCACTCGGAATGGTTGGACCTGCCATGGCTCAAGAGCGCATTCGAATTTCTTCGGATTGGGGCGAGGTCACAGCCGATCTTGCCGATAACGACGCCGCGAAATCTCTGGCGCAGATACTGCCGCTCACGATCGAGATGTCCGACCATCTCCGCCAGGAAAAGACCGGCAACCTGCCTTCCGTCTTGCCCGAACTGGCGCGGCAGCGCGACTTCTCTATCGGCACGCTTGGACTCTGGAGTTCCGATCATTTCGTGATCTACTATCGGAGCGGTCGCGTCCCGGCGCCTGGCATCATCAGGCTCGGGCAGGTCACTGGCGATGTCTCGAACTTCGATCGTCCCGGTTCCGTCACCATCCGCGTTGAACGCACCGACTGAAACCTGCGCAATCCGCTCGTAGGTCGTCGCCGGGGGCGAGCGGAAGATTGAATAGCTGCCGCTAAATGAAGTCTCTGTGTTCGCCTTCGATTTCCGGTATAATCGAGTTCTCGCTATTACAAGGATTCATGAGTGCCGCGGCAGAATGTCAACGATCTGCTCGCGTTCCTGGCTGTTGCTCGGGAGCGTAGCTTTACGCGAGCCGCAGCCCGGTTCGGCATATCGCAATCGGCACTAAGCCACACTATCCGTCAACTCGAAACGCGCCTTGGCGTTCGCCTGCTCACACGCACGACGCGCGCGGTGGCTCCCACAGAGGCCGGAGAGAGGCTTTTGCAGCGGATTGGCCCGCACTTTGACCAAATCGAAGTCGAGGTCGATGCCCTGAACGAATTGAGAGAAAAGCCCGCCGGAACCATCCGGCTCTCAGCGCCTGACTATGCTATCAGCAGCGTCCTTTGGCCCAAGCTGAAACGCTTTCTCCCGAAATATCCCGACATCAAGGTCGAACTCCTGCTCGACAACGGCCTCACCGACATCGTGACGGAGCGCTTTGACGCCGGGGTCCGCATGGGCGAGCAGCTTGCGAAAGACATGATCTCCGCTCGCATCGGACCGGATTTCCGGTTCGCGGTCGTCGGCGAAAAATCCTACTTTGCCGAGCATCCCGCGCCGGAGAAGCCGCAGGATCTCGTGCAGCACGATTGCATCAACTACCGTTTTCCAACGTCCGGGGCTCTTTATGTGTGGGAGTTCGAGGAGAACGGCCGCGAGATCAAAATCCGCGTCGATGGGCAGCTCGTCTTCAACAACATCTTTCATGTCCTGGACGCCGCGCTGGCCGGCCGCGGCCTCGGCTATGTTCCGGAAGAAATTGCCCTTCCTCATATCGCGAAAGGTCGGCTGGCGCGGGTCCTGGAAGGTTGGTCGCCATATTGGGATGGCTACCATCTTTATTATCCGAGCCGCCGGCAATCCTCACCTGCTTTCGTTGCCCTGGTCGATGCGCTGCGCCATCGCGAGTAAAATTCGGCACGACGCGCTCACTTTCGCCGAATCGCCATGGCGGGGGTCGGGATCTGAGGAGCAACCATCATGAGCATAGCGAGCGACGCCCGTTTCTGGGACCGGAGTTCACGGAAATACGCCATGGTGCGATTGCGGATCCGGCCGGATATGAGCGCGCGCTGGACCGGACGCGCGCCCTGTTGGGGCAGCGATCACCCGATCATCCCGAGACATCGATCCGGTTGATAGACCGATTGCACAGCGGGGGATGCGGAGGGCGTATGGGACGGTTGACGTTCGCCTAATCAGGGCAATGTCGGGAGCGGTGTCGACACCAGCTATGTCCGTTATCGCACGTCGCCTCAGCTTTTACCCTTTACATCACCCATGACTGATCTTCCGTCCAGGCGCGACTTGAACGGAAGTGCCCTCAATTCGGTGGGCAGTTCAGGTGGGCACTGACAGCGAGCCTGGTGGATATTTCAAGCAGATCTGCGCCGGCGCCTCGGAGGACCACTCGCCTTCGATTTTGACGAGGTCAACCTCGAGCGTCTCGACCAAGGGCGGTCGCGTACGGTGCGGGCAATCTCGATGATCCGATCCGCGCCTGCCATCATCTCTGGCCGGTGTGCCACGCTGATCCTCGTGATCGCGAGGTCCGTCAAGCTCGCGTTGATGCGTCGTTCATTTTCGACATCGAGATGTGCGGTGCCCTCGTCTAGTACCAGCATCTTCGGTCGCTTGTACAAAGCGCGTGCCAGTAGGACACGTTGCTTCTGGCCGCCGGAAAGAGAACTCCCCATATCGCCGATTAGCGTATTGTATGCCATAGGCATGGCCGAGATCTCATCGTGGATCCGGGCCATCCTGGCGCATTCCACCATATGATCGTGGTCGAACGCGGGATCGAAGAAGCAGATATTGTCGGCGATCGATCCGGACAGGAGCTGGTCGTCCTGCATGACCGCACCGACCTGCTCTCGATAGGTACGAACGCCAATCACATGCAGGGAAATCCCGTCAGCCAGCACCTCGCCAGTGGTGGGCTCCAGAAGGCCCAGGATGACTTTCACCAAGGTAGTCTTGCCACCTCTCGATGGCCCCATGATGGTGACGAAGGCTCCGGGTTCGATGGTTAAACTGACATTCTCCAGGACCAGTGGCTCGGTCTCAGCATAGCGGAAGCAGACGTCACGGAGCTCTATACCGCCCTTGATAAGTCTATCCTGAACGAGGGGGATTTCTTGGCCTCGTTCCGGAGGCGTCAGCGCAATGTCTGCAAGGCGGTCAAGGTGCAGGTTCAGAAGTCGGAACTCGATAGCCTTCTCGACGAGGAGGATCATTTTCTCGCTGAAGTGTCGCTTATACGCCATGAAGGCGAAGAGCATGCCCACCGTTAGGCTGCCCCCCAACACCAACTTGGCCCCGAGAAATACGACAAGAACGTTCTCCAGTCCAAAGATCGTGTCGTTCAGGGTTTTGAAGGTGATCCGCGCCTTTCCAAGGCGCACGTTTGCATTGACGACATCCGCGAAACGATTGAGCCATTGACCCTCACGCTCTTCCTCGCGATTGAAAAGTTTGAGGCTCTGGACCGAGCGCGCCGTCTCGATGAACGTCGAGTTCTCCTGCGCTCTCGTCTGGATCGCAGTCTCGCTGCGGCTGTGCAGAACGGGGTAGAGCGCCAAACGAACTGCCGCATAGAGCACCACCGCACCCACCACAACAAAGGCGAGTAGCGGGCTGTAGACGAAAATCATGACGAGAGTAGCGACTGCCATCAGGCCGTCCACGAAGCCAATGATCAAGCCTTCTGCCATGATGTTGCGGATCGGCTCTAATGAACCGAACCGCGAGAGCACGTCACCTATGTGACGCTTCTCAAAGAACGACAGCGGCAGGCGCACGAGATGGCCGAAGAGTCGGGCACCCATCTGGAAATGCAAAGTGTTCTGCAAAAGCAGCACGATGTGCGAACGAAGGGCTGTAGACAGCACTGATATTGCGGCCAGAAGGCCAAAGCCCAAGGCGAGAACCACGAGAAGGTCTACATCACCACGGGCGATGACTTCGTCTATGGTAAGCTGCATGTAGAACGGAGCAGCGATCACCAGCAGTTCCAACACCACCGAGAGCGCGAGAATTTGTGCGACCGCATGCGGCGCGCCCTGAATGTGGCCCCAGAAGGCCCTGAACGGCAGACGGGTGCGCTCGTCGGCACGCGCGAATCCTTCCGCGGGGGTAATCTCAACGGCAACGCCGCTGAGGTGCGCGGATGCCTCCTCAAACGAGTAGCTTTGGACTCCCGAGGCCGGATCGTGCACGACGAGGCCGCGCCGGGAGACGGACTTTAGAACGACGAAGTGATTAAGGTCCCAGTGCAGGACAGCTGGAAACCGGAGTTGGTTTAGTTGCCCAAGTTCAAGCCGCACTGCCCGGCATGACAGATGCAAATTGGCTGCGAGTTGGATCAGCCCGCGCAGAGTGACGCCTTTCAGGGACACTGGAAACCGTCGCCTGAGCGCGTTCAGGTCCGTCTGGTGCCCATGGTAACAGGCGATCATGGCTAGGCAGGCCAAGCCGCATTCGGCGGCTTCGGCCTGAACTATGACCGGCAGGCGGGACCGGCCACGTAGCGGAATTGCTACCGCACTCATCGACGGGCACTGAGCAAGGGGTCGATGAGCCACGTCATCAGTGACCGCTCCTCGAGAATTATGTCGGCCTTCAACACCATGCCTGGCTGAAGTGGCACCTTCTGGCCATAGGCGTCGATGTCAGGACGATCGAGTGCTGCCGTGACCCGGTAGACAGGCTCCTCGATCGGAAGCGGCACTGCCACGTCCGCCTTTGTCAGTACCGTGTGGGCGACCCGAACCGTGCGCGCCTTGTAGGTGCCGAAACTTTGGTATGGGAAGGCCTCATAGAGAATTCGTACGGGTTGGCCGATACGCACGAAACCGATCGCTCGGGTTGGGACGAACAACTCTGCCTCGAGCACGGCGGTCGGAGGGGCAATCACCATCTGCAGCAGACGCGGGTCTGCTACCTGGCCTTCAGTGGCATACAGGGCGGAAACGCGGCCGGATCGCGGTGCGCGAACGACATAGGAGCGTCGTCCTTCGACCTCGGCGATCTGCTGTTCAAGCGCTTTGAGATTACGCCGAAGCTCCTGGGTGCGCTCAGTGGCACTTATCGGTACCTGATCAAGCGTGTAACGGGTCTCAGTGATCTGGCTCTGGCGCACGGAAATCTGCTGGCGGAGAGCGTTCAGGCTTTGACGTTGCTCGAGTAACGCCTCCTGCCTTCGAACATGCTCGTCCCGAGGCATTAGGCCTTTGGCGCTAAGGTCTGCGGCAGGTTGGATCATCGTCTCGGCAAGCCGGATGCGTTGCTCGTGAATGTCGACCTGGTCTTTCAGGAAGGAAATCTCCGCCTCCTGTCCGCGGATAACCGCTCTCAAGCGATCCGATTCGGTGCGTGCGCGGCGCTCCTCGCCGCTGATTTGATCCTGTATAAGACCGCGCTGGCTCCGCATCGCCCTTAGGACGGCCGCATTCACGTCCTCGCCGCTCCCTGAGATCTGGCCCGTATCGATAGTAAGGAGCGGCTTTCCCTGGTCGACGACGTCACCCTCGCTCACATGGACAGCCCGAATCACACCCGGCTGCGCCGCGAATACCCGCGCCATTCCCTCGGTCGGGGTGAGATAGCCAATGACGGTTTCTTTGCGGGCATATGGCGCGAGGATAAGGAATATAAAAATCGCGCCGACAATTGCCACCCCGCCCCAGGCCATGATCTTGATCGACGGCGGCTGAAGCAGGGCCACGTGGCCCCACTGGCGCTGCGATCTCTGATGTTCGACCGCCTCGGGTCGGAACAGGGCCCGCTCGGGTTTCAACGGCGTCAGCACCTCTTCGGAAAAACTTGTGGGAGGCCCCTCCCGTCAACGACGGGAAGGGCACGTGCTTGGTCCATCTGTGGGAATGCCACGCCGTTGCTCAGCGTTGGAGAACCACGGCGTTACTAAGCGCGTTCACTGAAACGTTCACGTCTTGAACCTCCACTTCGATGTCCCTGACGATGACGGTGACCAACCCCGGCCCCCTATGGATCCCAGCGGAAACCAGGTCCAGTTCGTCGTCGCGAAGTTCGCGTAGCTCGAGTTCGTTATTCATGGTTTTTCTCCTTGGGTATGAGCTGCGGGGGAACACTGAGATTTCCCCGCGACGGACTTGCAAAACCGGTCCAGAGCAAGGAAGTTCCTTCTAGCTTACGAATTATTTTTACTGCGGGGTTTTGACAAATAAGCTCCTTGAATACTTATAATTGCCGAAGGAATAACTTAAACCCACGCGTGTAATAACTTAAACCCACGCGTGTGAGGGAACGTCGAGCAAATCCGCTCAGAACTGTGCCCTGAAGCCCATGTGAGCAACCGGTTCTGCTCTGTTGTGTAGAAGGCGGTTGGTTGGTGGCGCTTCCCGCTCGGTGAGGACTTCAACGTTCACGTGTTTGGAAGGTGGATTCCTGAAGTCACCGTCCGCGAGTCTCTCGGCTGGGCTCCTCGATTTCGGGAGGGGTGTGACCAATCTTCAACCGCTCCGGGTCTATTCGAGTCGTTGCGCGAAGGGCAGCTATTGAGAATTGTCCGAAAGTCGCGAAATGGCGCTAGCTTCACATTGCGGTAGTCAGCTCAGACGGCAAGATTCCACCCTGAGCGGCCCTACGGCTCCGGTAAAGTTTCAGATTTTGACCACTAGCTTCCGGCATAACCAGAGGATCGAGCACAGATGTGGGGTGGCCTTCGAATTTTATTCGATATTGCACCGTGGTTTGTGCTTGCCCTGATTTTTGCAGTTGTGGTCGTACGATTGTTCGCCGCATGCGCCATTGAACGGGCGGGCGGTAGCGGGCGCGGTCGATTATCGGGGCGATAGGGCATTCGCGGACGCCGGAGGCTCCAGCCAGCAGCGTTTCAAGGTTGAGTGCAGATTTCTGGACAATTTCTCGGCCCGAGGGTGAGGTCGGTGAGGTCTGGCCTATGCGTCTGCTAGGGCCGCAACTGCCCAATCCGCCGCCGAAAGCCGAATGAGCTTCTGCGGGGACTTGACCTGAGCGGACACGCCTCGCCTCCGACCATCCTTAATGCCGAAGGGCAGGTCGCGATCTGGGGAGCAACCATCATGAGCATAGCGAGCGACGCCCGTTTCTGGGACCGGAGTTCACGGAAATACGCCATGGGTGCGATTGCGGATCCGGCCGGATACGAGCGCACGCTGGACCGGACCCGCGCCCTGTTGGGACCAGGCGATAGGGTATTGGAACTAGGCTGCGGAACAGGAACAACGGCGCTCCGGCTGGAGGGCGATGTTCAAGATTATCTCGCGACGCATATTTCCGCTGGAATGATCGCGATCGCCAATGAGAAACACGTCGCTGGCCCCGTCCCGACCCTTGTCTTCCGCCCCGCGACCGAAGAAACGCTTGCGCCTGACGCGGCGCAGTTTAACGCGATTCTGGGATTCAACTATCTCCATCTGGTCCGCGACCTCCCTGGCACGCTGCGCCGCATCCACGCCTTGCTTGCAGCGGAGGGCTTGTTCATCTCCAAGACACCCTGCGCCGGGGATATGAACCCACTCATCCGGTTTGCAGTGTTGCCCGCGCTGCGTGCGATCGGCAAGGCGCCCTATGCAGGCGTCTTTCGAGCGGCAGACCTGAGCCGGCATATATCTGCCGCGGCCTTCGATGTTCTTGCGGCTGTAAGCCACGCAACGAAGGGCAACGACAACCTTCCTTACATCGTGGCTCGCAAGAGGACGTGAACGGGCCGAGGCTGCAGCGTATCAGTCAGGCTGTTGTATCGCTGCGAGCTTCCAGTCGCCACCGTTCTGTCGCGTGAAGGTCCACAGTTCGGTTGTTTCCGTCGGCCGATCGGCTTCGCCCGCGACGATCTTGCCGCTGGCGCGATCGCGCATCACGTCGTGAGACTCGTAGCGCAAGGCAGCCGTCGCGTAATCGCGATCGTCTTCCCGCCAGCTCTCCGCAATATCGGCCTCCAACAGGCTGATATTCGACACCTCGTTCCTGACGCCGTTTTTGGCATTATCGGCAAGTTCTTCGGACAGGTAGGACACCATCTCGGGGGTCGCCAGCCGGCGCAAGCCAGCATGATCTTCGCGCCCGAATGCTTCCTGAACCTCCGTCAACCGCTGCTGGAATATGTCGAGGTCGGCCTGCGTCATTGTAATTTCATCGGAGGCTTGAGCTGTCCGGCCAAATCCGGACCCGATGCCTGGAATGGGGAAAGACGAGACGTTGTCCGCCTCCGGCTGGGCTGCCGCGTTTCGCCCAAAGTTCCCCATGCTCCGCGGAACACCGGCCATGGCGGGCGCTTGGCTGCGTGCCGATTGCGACCGGAAAAAGCGGATGATCAGCATGATCGCGCCGCCGATCAGCAGCCCTTGAAGCAGCAGGCCTAGTATGCCAGCCAAGCCGCCGAACCCCTGGCCCAAAAGAAGTCCGATCAGACCGCCGAGCAGCAAGCCGCGCATCATCGAACCGCCGAGGCCATTGAAGAGCCCTGGCCGTTGGGGTGCCTGCGTCTGGCGGGCCGCGTTGTTCGTTACGGTATTGGGGTTCGTTGCGGTATTGGGCGTCATCGAGCGCTCGACCGGCGCGGCCGGCTGTGGCGCCGTTCTGGTCGGCGGGACCGACTGGAAAGTGCGCGTGCCGCGGCTGCCGAAGCTGCCGCCACGGCGCGCCTCAGCGTAATCGGCCGCAACCAGCGAAAATGCCAGGAACAGTCCTGCAAACAAAACTGCAAACCGGGTCGAACGCGAAACCATAATAGCGAATCCCTAAGGCGACACTCTTCCCGCTTATATAGTGTGCGCCGATTGGAAATATCAGTGACCCGCATCTTTTGCGTTCAGCCATCGAGGCGAATTCCAGGACCGCCTCCACGCCAAACACGGCAGCTGACCGTGATCCTTCTGCCAAATTGTGCGTTGTTGCCTGAGGCACACCGAGGAGACGAACGGTGTTTGCAGGTTTCAAAGCCACCAGCTTGCAACTGGACGACACGACCATTTTCGCAAGGGTCGGCGGGGCGGGTCCGCCGCTGCTGCTGCTCCATGGTTTTCCCGAAACGCATCTGATGTGGAGGGACATCGCCATGGCCTTGGCGCCCCGCTTCACGGTGATCGCCGCCGATCTTCGAGGCTATGGGCAAAGCGGCTGCCCGATCTCGTCTGCCGATCATAGCCCATACGCCAAGCGCGCCATGGCCGGCGACATGGTTCAAGTCATGAAGCAGCTGGGGTTTGAGCGGTTCATGGTTGCTGGACATGATCGTGGCGGCCGGGTCGCCTATCGTCTGGCACTCGACCATCCCGATGAAATCTCCAAAGTCGCCGTCCTCGACGTGATCCCCACCGCCGCCGCGTGGGATAGGGCGGACGCCAGGCTGGCTCTCGCCTTCTGGCCCTGGAGCCTTCTCGCACAACCGGAGCCTCTGCCGGAGCGACTGATAGGCGCGGCGCCCGATGCCATCGTTGACAATGCGATTGTGCAGTGGGGGTCGCGGGCAGAAATGTTTTCTGCGGAGGTCAGGGACGCCTATGTCGAGGCGCTGCGCGATCCCGTTCATATCCATGCGATTTGCGAAGAGTATCGGGCCGCTGCCACGATCGATCGTGAACATGGCGCGGCGGACCAGGCAAGCGGTCGTCGCATTGGGTGTCCGCTGCTGGCACTGTGGAGTAGCGAAGGCGGCCTCGAGACCTGGTATGCGGAGGAAGGCGGACCGCTGGCTATTTGGAGGAAATGGGCCGACAGAGTTGAAGGAACACCCGTTCCAGGCGGGCACTTCTTTCCAGAAGAGCACCCAGACCAGACCGCAGCGGCTCTCTCGGAATTCTTCGATGATGATAGGGGGAATGACGTCTAGGGCAGAGTGTTGTAGAGCTTCACATGCTTCAACTATGCAGAACCTCGGGAACGTTTGGCGGCCCGGGATCGAGGATCTCAGGTATTCGTCCGTCCGGCGTCAAATCTGCTTGATAAGAAAATGAAAGCCATCTCTACAGCAACGCCTTTAATATGCGGCCTCGTCCTTGTCGGAGGTTGCGCATCGCCGTTCCACGCATCCTTTGATGCCGCGATGAGTTGCGTCGAACTCAACGTGGCCATGGGCGAAGTCGCCAAGGAGATGTCGGCAACAGCGATCACTCGTGGCAAAGTCGCGAAAACCAATATTCCGGATTGGCTGTGGGGAGCCCGGCGTGTCGCCTCTACCGTCACTGCCCGCCAGAGCGCAAAAATCGAGCAGCTGCGGCAGCAGGAGGCTGCGATCGCAGCGGCGAGACGAAGCAAGTGCTAATTGCGGCGCCGGAGTGAGCCTGCAAGCCGAAGGCAGAAAAATGATCAGTTTCGCAGGATAGAGCCGAGGCTCGACGGCTCCATGAATCGATCACCCTCACAGTCACGACCTCAGTCTTGACGACACGGCCAAGCCGAGGAAAACGATAACGGCCTAGTTGAGGCGCAGGATGTCCGCGTCGTCCAACCGCCCGATATGCGCGCCGATCTTGGACTTCGGGACCGTGGTGATCTTGTCCACCATCAGACGGCGAGCAGCCCGTTGCGCTCGCTCGGTTCGACGGCCAGACGGAACAATGGCGCGTCCGTCTCGTCGGTCGTGAAGCCGCAGATGGTGATCGAATCCGTCGCATCGAAACTGTCATCCTGGATGATGACGATAGGACGCGGTTTGCCGGCGTAATCCTTGCCGCCGGTGACCGTCCAGATATCGCCACGCTTCATTCATCACCCCAATTCCGATATCGCGTCCCAATCGGAAATCATGTCAATGAACGCCTGATCCTCGCTTGCATGGGCGCTTGCCGCGACATCAGCGACTGGCGGTGCGCTTCCGAACGGAAGGCCGGCGCACGCACGTCCGGCACCCAAATCTGTATTGGACGCTGACCTTGCCGGCGCAGACGCTCACGATGTTCCCGCACCTTCATGCCCGAGGACTTAGGCTTCGATGCCGAGGCCATGACGATTCTCCCGCGAATAGTTACTTGTAACCTATTGCAGAGGGCAAGCTTGACCAATCTCTTCGCCGGAAGACCGCCGCGGGCACGATCGTCTTGAGGTTGGCCCCGTCGTAGCCGGAATCATAAAGTTAACTCATTTCCATCGCCAGCCTGGGACCCTTCTGCACAGGAATTTGCCGTTCATGCGGCGGGTGAACTGTTGAAAGGCCGCCGGTCTGTCGTAGATTTGCCAAGTGCGAACCACGGCGAGGATGCCATGAAGAAGGAAGAGCTGGAAACGATCCTTGGCCGTGACAGGCCCGGCTTCGATTTGGGTCCGATAGAAGATCAACTGCATGCCGTGGCTAGCGAACAGCAATTGCCGGACGTCGCAATCATTCACTGCATCGCAAGGATTGAAGAATCCGCTCCCGCGCTGCGGGCGGTCCTCACAAGAGCGGCCGAAGGAGAGCATCTGTCGCAGGATGATGAGATGCTACTCTTGCGAGGCATTTACATCCTGGGCGGTGCTCGCGACAGTGAAGCGTTCCGACCCTTGCTGCGCCTGCTGCGCCGCCCGGAACACGAGCTCGATGATCTGCTCGGCGATGCCGTGACCGAGAGCATGGCGCGTGTCGTCGCCGGCGTGTTCGATGGCGACGCCGACGCTTTGTTCAGCTTGATCAGCGACCGCTCTGTCGATCAATTCGTCCGCGATACAGTTTTGGGCGCAGCGGCCTTCCTGACCTGGGAAGGCCGCATCGAGCTTGACCGGATGCGAGATTTTCTCGAACGATTCCACACCGAGAGGCTGGCCGATGACGACGATTTTGCCTGGATCGGCTGGCTGGAGGCAATCGCCCGGCTTGGCTTGCGCAATCTGGCATCGCTTGTTCACAGCGCATGGCACGACGGCCGCGTCCCAATGGGCATGCTTGAACTCAGTGATTTCGAAGACGATCTCCTGGCAGCCGAGCAAAACCCGAACGATATCGACCGATTCAAGCGCGCCGGTCTCGGCTATATCGACGATGTGCTTGAAGCGTTGGAATGGACCAGCCACCTTGAGTATTTTGGCGAGGAAGACTGGCAATCGCCCTTGCCGGAACAGACTTGGCTCGACGAGCTGAAGAGCCTGACAGCGCCGGTCACAAACCCTTGGCGCCATGTCGGTCGGAATGATCCGTGTCCCTGTGGAAGCGGCAAGAAAGCGAAGAAATGCTGTCTCGCAAACTGACCTGCTGCAGCACCGCGGATTTGATCTTTGGCTGTCTCAGACCGACACCCCGGATTGGTGCGCAGCGATTGCGCCGAGGAAGATCTCGCCGAATTCCCTGAGTTTTGCGGCGCCGACGCCGTTGACTGCGGCGAAGGCATCGAGGTCGCGCGGGCAGCGTTCCGCCATATCGATCAGCGTGCGATCGGAGAAGATCACGAAGGCCGGCACCTGGCGCTCCCGAGCGAGACGCAGCCGTACCGCTTTGAGCGCGGCCAAGAGCGTGGCATCCAAGTCCTCCGTACCTGCGGCAGCATCCGGAGTGCGACGTGTCTTGCCACGCGATGCGCGGTGCCGCACCTCTACGCGATACCGGAACGGGACCTCGCCGCGGGCCAGCTCACCGCCCTTTTCGGCGATGGCGAAGCCGCCATGGCCGCCTGAGTCCAATTCAGAAACCCTCCCGCGACGAGCTGGCGGATCAGCGACAGCCACACCTCCTTCTTGTGCGCCACACCGGTCCCGAAGCTCGCAAGCCTGTGGTGGTTCCTCGCCAGGACCTTCTCGGTCTCATGGCCGAGCAGGACATCGATGACATGGGCAGCACCAAAGCGCTCGCCGGTCTGCGCGATGGTCGCGAGGATGATCCGCGCCTCCGCTTCGCCATCCGCATGCGGCGTCTGGTCAAGGCAGTTGTCGCAATTGCCGCAAGGCATTGCTGTTTCGCCGAAATAACCAAGCAGGATCTGGCGGCGGCACTGGGCCGTTTCGCAATAGCCGATCAGGGTATCGAGCCGGCCGTGCGCGCGCCTTTTATGCTCCGCCGGCGCGTCCTCGTCGTCGATGAAAAGCCGCCGCATGCGGATATCGCCGAGACCGAAGAGCATGTGTGCCTCGGCAGCTCGCCCGTCGCGGCCGGCGCGCCCGATTTCCTGATAATAGGATTCGAGGCTGCCCGGCAGGTCGGTGTGGAAGACATAGGCGACGTCAGGCTTGTCGATCCCCATGCCGAAGGCGATGGTCGCCACCATCACGACGCCGGACAAGGTCATGAAAGCGTTTTGATTTGCTTCACGCGCGTCCTTGCTCATGCCGGCATGATAGGCCAGCGCGCGCACACCGTTCTTCTCGAGGAATGCCGCCGTCTCTTCCGTCTTCTTGCGCGACAGGCAATAGACGATACCGCTGCGGCCGGCGTGGCGCTGCACGAAGCCCAGCAATTGGCGCTTGCTGTCCTGCTTGGCCTCGATGCCGAGCTTGATGTTCGGCCGGTCGAAACCCAGCACCAGGGTTTCGACGCGCCCTGCGAACAGCTGTGCGGCGATGTCGCTGCGCGTCGCCTCGTCCGCTGTCGCCGTCAGCGCAATGATCGGCACATCAGGGAAAATGTCGCGCAGCCGCGACAACTCTTCATATTCGCGGCGGAACGCCGGGCCCCATTGGGAGATACAATGCGCCTCGTCGACAGCGATCAGCCGGATGTCGAGCCTGGCCAGCGCCTCAAGCATCCGCGCGGTCATGAGCCGCTCCGGCGCCAGGTAAAGCAGGCGGGTTTGGCCCGCCGCAACGCGGCGCCATGCGGCGACATTGGCATCGCGGTCGAGTGAGGAATTGATCGTATCGGCGGCCACACCGGCAAGACGCAATGCGGCGACCTGGTCCTGCATCAGCGCCACAAGCGGCGAAACGACAATGGTGAGCCCGCCCAGGACCAGCGCCGGGACCTGGTAGCAGAGCGATTTGCCAGCGCCAGTCGGCATGACAGCCAGCACATGATGCCCGGCCAGCAGCGCCTCCGTCACCGCGTCCTGGCCGGGACGAAAATCGTCGAAGCCGAACACGTCCTTCAAGACGCGCCGCTTGGAATCCTCCGTCGGGACGCTCGCCGCCGATATCTGCATCAGGGAATTTCTATGATCGGCGCCGCCTGAAGAGGCAGTGTCGGCACGGCTGGGAACAGCGGCGACGTGACCTGCCAAAGCTCCCCCGCGAATCTCCATGTGACTGCCTTGACCGCGGATTCGAATGCTCGATCACCCCTCAAATCCGTCTCCGTCGGTGCTGTCTGAAAGACTATCTCCCTCATTGGCTGATATGGGATCGTGATTCCAGCCCCTATTCGCTTTGGCTGTGAATATCGCGCCGGCTCTGGCCGGTTAATCCTATCTTCACCATAATTCGGCAGATTCAGGTTCTGCGGTGATGTTTTGAGTACCGCGGCGCCACAAGCGCCCAGGCAACACGCCCGCGTCTCTCCGGAGGCGCGGGCTTTTCGTTCGCGAAGATTGCTGCTGCTAGTGACCTGGGTCGTAGCGTCAGTCGAGGAAATCGGCGCGGTGCGGGGTAAAGCTGTCGACCAGGCGGCCGGCCTCGAGCGCCTTGACGCCATGGACCAAATTGGAAGGAACGATGAAACTGCTTCCCGCTTCCAGGATCTCGGTCCTGCCGTCGATGGTGACCTCGAAGCGGCCTTCGGCGACGTAGCTCGCCTGGACATGCGGGTGCGAATGCAGCGCGCCGATACCGCCCTTGTCGAAACCGAATTCGACCATCATCAGTTCGTCCGTGTGCAGCAGCACACGCCTGCGATTGCCATCCGGTGTCGGCGTCCACGCGCCCTCGCCGGCGTGCGAAAAGATCTTCGTTCCGGTCATCGCCAAATCCTCCTCATCGCGCCAGCCAGCCGCCGTCCACCGGCACCACTGCGCCATGCATGTAGTTGGACGCCGGGGCCAGCAGGAAGACGGCCGCGTCGCCGATGTCTTCCGGCTCGCCCCAGCGCCCAGCCGGGATGCGCGCCAGAATGGCGGCGCTGCGGTCTGGATCGGCACGCAGCGCCTCGGTGTTGTTGGTTTCGATATAGCCGGGAGCAATGCTGTTGACGTTGATATCTTTCGATGCCCATTCGCAGGCGAGCAACCGGGTGATGCCGAGCACGCCGTGTTTCGAGGCGGTGTAGGAGGCGACGCGGATGCCGCCCTGGAAGCTCAGCACCGAGGCTATGTTGACGATCTTGCCGCGCCGTCCGGGATCGGCAAGCACGCGCCGGGCAAAGCTCTGGCTGAGAAAAAAGACCGTCTTCAGATTGACCTCCATGACGTCGTCCCAATCGGCTTCCGCCAAATCGACGGCGTCGGCGCGCCGGATGATGCCGGCATTGTTGACTAGCCCGTCGAGCGGCCCGGTTTCCTTCCAGATGCGATCGAACATCGCCAGGGCGGCGGCATGATCGGCAAGATCGCAGCGCACCGCCTCGAAGCGTCCGCCCGCCGCGGCGATCTTTTCTGCTGTCTCATCCATCGCCGAACGGCCGACGCCGACCACCGCACCACCGGCGCGCGCGATCGACAGGGCGATGCCTTGGCCGATGCCGGTATTGGCGCCGGTGACGAGGATGCGCTTGCCGGCCAGGCTGAAAGCCGAGAGGTCGCTCACCGCAGCTCTTCCATCGCTACCGGATCGACGTCGGTATAGTCGACATTGTCGCCGGCCATCGCCCAGATGAAGGCGTAGTTGGAGGTGCCGGCGCCCGAATGGATCGACCATCCCGGCGACAGCACTGCTTCTTCATTGCGCATGACGAGATGGCGAGTCTCGTCCGGCTCGCCCATGAAATGGAACACACGCGCCGCCTCCGGCAGGTCGAAATAGAGGTAGGCCTCCATGCGCCGGTCATGCACATGGCACGGCATGGTGTTCCAGACCGAGCCTGGGGCAAGCTGGGTCATCCCGACGACGAGCTGGCAGGTTTTGACGCCTTCGGCATGGATGAACTGGAAGATCGAGCGCTCGTTGCAGGTCGCCTGGCTGCCTAGATCGAGCCGCTTGGCATCGCCGATGCGGATCAGCCGGCTGGGATGGTTCTGATGGGCCGGCGCGCTGAGCAGATAGAACTTGGCCGGCTCCGCTGGATTGACTGAGGCGAACGACACCTCGTTGGCGCCCATGCCGAGATACAGCATGGCGCGCGGCTGCAGCTCGTAGGACTGACCGCTCGCCTTCACGATGCCGGCGCCGCCGATGTTGACAGCGATCATTTCGCGGCGATCGAGAAAGTTCTTTGTCCCGGTCGGCTTGATCGCCTGCAGCGGAAGCGGTGTCCCGGCAGGCATGGCGCCGCCGACGATCATGCGGTCGTAGTGGGTATAGGTCAGGCCGATGCGGCCGAGCTGGAACAGGCCTTCGATCAGGAAATTATGACGAAGCTCGTCCGTCCCCATCGCCGCGGCGGTGACAGGGTCGATGGCGAAGCGCGAGGTGAAGTCGGTGTGGTTTTCGGTGTGATTCATTGCTGTCCCATTGGGCTGCCTTATTGATCATTCGGTTGCCGCGGCCTTGACCGAATCGGCATAAAAAATCTGACGTGCATGCAGGCGCTCGCGATAGCGCTGCTGGCTGGCGGTAAGATGCGCGCGCATGGCTTCGCGTGCGGACTCGGCATCGCCTGTCAT
Organism: Mesorhizobium sp. M1312; assembly: GCF_040318115.1. Taxonomy (NCBI): domain Bacteria; kingdom Pseudomonadati; phylum Pseudomonadota; class Alphaproteobacteria; order Hyphomicrobiales; family Phyllobacteriaceae; genus Mesorhizobium; species Mesorhizobium sp. M1312. The sequence goes on from NZ_JAMYLQ010000016.1 coordinate 68,339, forward strand.
AATGGCGTTCAGGATCACCAGATGCTCGCCTTGCAGCCCGCGCTGATAGGCGTCGGACTGGGCGAGCTCGGTGGACCACGGCGACGTCACGTCGCAGGGAATGGCACGCCGGCCGAGCACGTCGAGCATCTCGACATAGAATGGATTGTTGGTGGCGCTGGCGATCGCCCGGTGGAAGGCAAGGTCGGCCGGACCTGTCGGCTCGCTGTTCAAGAGCAGCCGCTCGAACTCGAAGAACGCCTCCTGGATCGCGGCTTCCTGCGCGGCATTGCGACGGATAGCCGCGAGCCCGGCGGATTCGATCTCGATCGCCAGGCGCACCTCGAGCACGTTGAGGGCGATCGAATCCTTGCTGCCCATGTCCGCGGCCAGCGTGCCGAACATCGTCGAGATATGCTCGGTGACGAAGACCCCGGCGCCCTGGCGTGGCTCGACCAGACCGTCGGCGGCAAGCTTGGCCAACGCTTCGCGGATGACGGTGCGGCTGACCCCGAAGGTTTCGGTCAGCTGACCCTCGGTCGGCAGCTTTTGGCCCGGCTGGATCTCGCCCGCCTGCAACTGTTTGCGGATCGCCGCGACCACGGTCTCCGACAGCTTGGGCTTGCGTTCGATCTTCAGGCTGATCGCCGTATCCGATGCCATTGCCAACCCCTATTTGAAGACGCTCGGCAACCATAGCGAGATGGCCGGGATATACGTGACGAGCCCCAGCACCACGATGCCGGCCCCATAGAACGGCCAGATCGAGCGCATCGCTTCCCAGACGGATATCTTGCCCACTGCGCACGCCACGAACTGCACCGCGCCCACCGGCGGCGTGTTCAGCCCGATGCCGAAGTTGAGGATCATGATGACGCCGAAATGAACCGGATCGACGCCGTAGGCCTGCGCCACGGGCAGGAAGATCGGCGTGCAAATGATGATCGTCGGCCCCATGTCCATGAACGTGCCGAGGAACAGCATCAAGAGGTTGAGCAGGAGAAGTACGACCAGCGGATCCTCCGAGATCGCGTTCATCGAGGCTATGAGCGCTGCCGGCACTTTCAGGAAGGCCATCAGCCACGAGAACGCCGCCGCCATGCCGATGATGAGCAGCACCATGGCCGTGGTGCGCACGGCACCATGGGTGGCATGAACGAAACCTTCCCAAGTCATCTGCCGGTAAACCAGCACAGTCACGAGCAACGCATAGATGACGGCGATGCAGGAACTCTCGGTGGCCGTGAAAACGCCCGATCGTACGCCGCCGAAGATGATCGCGATCAGCAGCAGGCCGGGCACAGCGACAGCGAAGAGATGCGCGACGGCGGCGAAGCCCGGAAACGGCTCGGTCGGATAACCGCGGGAGCGCGCCACGAAGTAGGCGGTGATCATCAGTGCGAGAGCCAATAGCAGGCCCGGGATGATGCCTGCGGTGAACAGGTCGGCGATGGAGATCTTTCCACCTGCCGAGATCGAGTAGATGATCATATTATGCGACGGCGGCAGGAGCAGCGCGATCAGCGCCGCCATCGAGGTGACGTTGACGGCGTAATCCGCTCCATAGCCACGCGCCTTCATCTGCGGGATCATCAAGCCGCCGACCGCCGCGGCCTCCGCCACCGCGGAACCGGAAATGCCGCCGAACAGTGTAGCGGTGGCGATGTTGACCTGCCCGAGGCCGCCGCGCATGTGGCCGACGAGCGAGCCGGCGAAGGCAACGATCTTGCTGGCAATGCCGCCTCGCACCATCAAGTCGCCGGCGTAGATGAAAAACGGAATGGCCAGCAGCGAAAAGACGCTCATGCCGGAATTCAGGCGCTGGAATACGATGAGCGGGGGCAGGCCCATGTAGAGGACGGTGGCAAAGCTTGCGACGCCGAGGCAGAAAGCGATCGGCGTGCCGATAAGCATCAGAACGGTGAAGACGCCGAAGAGTATCCAGAGTTCCATAGCGTCAGACCTTCACGTTCGCTGTGTCGAGTTCGGCTGCGACTTCCGCAGGCGGCAGTTCATCGAGCGCATCGTCGATCGGCGCACCGGAAAGGCGAAGCACAATGCGCTCCAGCGTGAATAGCACGATGAGCGCGCCTCCCGCGACAAGCGGGACGTAGTCCCAGCCCCCTGATATACCGAGCGACGGCAAGGTGGCGCCCCAGGTCAGTGCGACCAACTGGCTGCCATACCAGATCATGCCGATGCCGAAGGCGAGCGCGACGAGGTCCGAGATCATCCTCAGCCAACGCTTGCCGCCTTTCGGCAGCACGTAGAGCAGGACGTCGAAGCCGAGGTGATAGTTCTCGCGCACCCCGACGGCGGCGCCGAGGAAAATGAACCAGCTCATCAGCATCACCGAGCCCTGCTCGGTCCAGCTCGGCGAGCGGTTCAGAACATAACGGCCGAACACCTGCCAGGCGACAAAGGCGGTCATCAGCACCAGCCCGACGCCGGCGATCCACAGCGCGGCCGTGCTGACGCGCGACATCACGCGCGCGATGCCGGACAGGGGCGGTCTCTGTTCTGAACTGGAGGTCACCGGTTCTCTCCGCAAGAGGATGGCGGCGCGGAATGCCCGCGCCGCCGCTTGATCACTGCACGGCCCTAATGGCCTCGACCATCGCCTTCAGCTTGTCGTCCTTGACGTGCTTTTCGTAGACCGGCCCCATCGCGTCGATGAAGGGCTGCTTGTCCGGCGTCGTGATCTGCGAACCCCCCGCCTCGACCTTGGCACGCGATTCCTTGACCTTGGCGGCCCACAGCTCACGCTGCTTGGCGACGCTTTCCTTGGCGGCCGCCTTGAAGATCGCCTGGTCTTCCGGCGTCAGCTTGTCCCAGCTCGACTTCGCCATGACGAAGGCTTCCGGCACCATCGTGTGCTCGTCCAGCGAATAGAACTTGGCGACTTCCGCATGTTTGGCGGTATCGTAGCTCGGAAAATTGTTCTCCGCGCCGTCGATGACCCCGGTCTCGATCGCCGAATACACCTCGCCATACGGCATTGGCGTCGCGTTGGCGCCGAGTGCCGCCACCATGTCGACGAAGATGTCGGACTGGATGACGCGGAACTTCATGCCGGCCAGATCGGCTACAGAGTTGATCGGCTTCTTCGAATTGTAGAAGGAGCGCGCACCGCCGTCATAAAAGGCGAGCAACACCAGCCCGACCTGTTCGAACGCCGCCGCGATCTGGTCGCCGACCGCTCCGTCCATGACCTTGTGCATATGATCTTCCGAGCGGAAGATGTAGGGCAGCGAAGGCACGGTGGTTTCGGGGATCAGCCCGTTGAACGGCGCCATCGAGACGCGGTTGAGGTCGATCACGCCGGAGCGCACCTGCTCGATCGTGTCCTTTTCCTCGCCGAGCTGCGCGGAATGATAAAGCTCGACCGTATAGCGGCCGGCCGTCCGCTCTTTCACAAGCTCGCCGAAATATTTGACCGCCTCGACCGTCGGATAGCCGTCCGGATGCGTGTCGGACGAGCGCAGAACCGTCTGGGCGCTTGCCGTTCCGGCCATCAGCGTGGCGGCAAGTAGCGTAGCTCCCGCCAGTCTAGAAAAATGCAGCATTGGTTTCCTCCCGTTTGAACGATGGCGGCAAGCGCCGTTAGAGCCGGTACGCCTTTTTTGCGAGCGTATAGGCCAGATCCTGCGCCAGCTCGTGCGCCTCTTCCTCGCGGAGCCGGTGCTCGGCGACGAGACGCGCAAGAAAGGCGCAATCGACCCGACGCGCCACATCGTGGCGAGCCGGGATGGATGGAAAAGCGCGGGTGTCGTCGTTGAAGCCGACGGTGTTGTAGAAGCCGGCCGTCTCGGTCGTCATCTCGCGGAACCGGCGCATGCCCTCCGGGCTGTCGTGGAACCACCAGGCCGGCCCGAGTTTCAGCGCCGGATAAACGCCGGCGAGCGGCGCCAGTTCGCGCGCATAGCTGGTCTCGTCGAGCGTGAAGACGATGACGGTGAGGTCGCGCTCCAGCCCGACGCAGTCGAGCAGCGGCTTCAGCGCCGTCACATAGTCGGTTCTGGTCGGGATATCGAAGCCCTTGTCCCTGCCGAACCTTTGGAAGACGGAAGGCGAATGATTGCGCGAGGAGCCGGGATGGATCTGCAGGACCAGCCCGTCGTCGCGGCTCATCTTGGCCATTTCGGTTAGCATCTGGGCGCGAAACAGTTTTCGCTCGCGCTCGTCATCCGAGCCCCGGCGGATGCGGTTGAACAGTTCCTGCGCGGCGGCATCCGACAGATTGGCGGTCTCTGCCGTCGGATGGCCGTGATCCGATGCGGTCGCGCCGAAACTTTTGAAGAAAGCGCGCCGCTGGCGATGCGCATCGAGATAGCCGGCCCAGATGCCGGTATCGCAGCCGGTGATTTCTCCGAGCCGGTCGAGATTGGCCGAGAACCCTTCGAAATCGGGATCGACCACGGCGTCCGGCCGATAGGCGGTGACGACGCGGCCCTCCCAGCCGCTGTCGCGGATCATCTGGTGCCATCTGAGATCGTCGAGCGCGCCTTCGGTCGTCGCGATGACCTCGATGTTGAAGCGCTCGAACAGCGCTCGCGGGCGAAAATTCTCCCACTGCAGCAAGGTCGAGATCGTGTCGTAATGGCGGTCGGCGGTTGCGGCCGTCAGCGGCTCTTCGATGCCGAACAGATGGGCAAGCACATGGTCGAACCACAGCCGCGTCGGCGTGCCGCGGAACAGGTAATAGTGCTCGGCGAAGCGCCGCCAGATCGTCCTGCCGTCGGTCTCCACCGGTGAGCCGTCGAGCGTTGGCACGCCGAGGTCCTCGAGGCGGACGCCCTGGCTGAACAGCATGCGGAAGATGTAGTGGTCCGGCACAACAAGCAATTGCGCCGGATCGGCAAACGCCTCGTTGAGCGCATACCAGCGCGGATCGGTGTGACCATGCGGGCTGACGATCGGCAGGTCCTTCACGCCGGCGTAAAGATCGCGGGCAAGCGAACGCGGACGCGCCTCCGATGGAAACAGCAAATCCGGATCGGTCAGTACTGCCACATCAATCCTCCCAATGCGGCAATCGGTAGGATCGGAAAGAAGTAATGTCAACATACAAAAATCGGGTTGTTATATGATGACTTGGTGGCGATGACCCATTGTGCGTGAGGGAAACGGATGTTACGCCGCTGCCAGCCACGCCCTCCGGACGATCGCCGCACCATGACCAACAGACGCCTTTCCAACAGCACGCTGCAGGCATTGCCGGCCCCTGTCGCGATCCCCCGATACGATCGCGACCAGATCGTGCCAGGCATCGTCCATCTCGGCGTCGGCGCGTTCCACCGCGCCCATCAGGCAGCCTATGTCGACGACTGCCTGGCGGCGGGAGAGACGGATTGGGGCATTGTCGGCGTCTCGCTGCGCAGCGCCGACACACGCGACGCGCTGGCGCCGCAGGACGGGCTCTACACGCTGGCGGTCAGAAGCAGCGACAGTGAAAGCCTGCATGTCGTCGGCTCGATCCTGTCGATGCTGGTGGCACCGGAAGATCCGGGCGCAGTGCTGGCCGCGCTGACCGATCCGCGCACCTCGATCGTCACGCTGACGATCACCGAAAAGGCCTATCTCAGGGCGGCGGGTGGCGGACTGGACGCAGCCCATCCCGACATCGTCCACGATTTGGCCAACCTGCAAATGCCGCGAACGGCGCATGGTTTTCTGGCCGAATCGCTTGCGCGCCGCCGTGCCGCCGGTATCCAGCCATTCACCGTGCTGTGCTGCGACAATCTCCCCGCCAACGGCGCCACGCTGCACCGGCTGCTGGTCGAATTCGCCGCTTTGCGCGGCACCGATCTCGCCCGCCATATTGCCGACGAGGTGGCATTTCCGTCGAGCATGGTCGACCGCATCGTGCCGGCGACCACCGATGCCGACCGGGCACGGATATCAGGCCAGCTCGGCGTCGCGGATGCCTGGCCTGTCATGACCGAGCCATTCTGCCAATGGGTGGTCGAAGACGATTTCCGGGCGGGCAGGCCGGCCTGGGAAAGGTTCGGCGTCACCATGGTCGGTGATGTCGGGCCGTTCGAGGACATGAAGCTGCGCCTGCTCAACGGCTCGCATTCGGCTATCGCCTATCTTGGCCTGCTCAGTGGCTTTGAGACGGTCGACCGCGCCTTCGCCGATCCGGCGATCCGGCAATTCGTCGACGGATTGTGGGCCGAGGCCATCACGACGCTGCCGAAGGACGCCGGGCTCGACACGGCCGACTACACGGCCCAGCTCGCCAGGCGCTATTCGAACACCGCGCTCGCCCATCGGACGGCGCAGATCGCCAATGACGGCAGCCAGAAACTGCCGCAGCGCATCGTTGCCTCCGCCATGGAGCGGCTGAGTGCCGGTGCCCCGCCCGCGCATCTGATACTGGTGGTGGCCGGCTGGATCGCCGCTTGCGAGGCGCGCGGCAAATCCTTGCCGGAAAGCCACTTCACCGACCCGCTCGACACGTCGCTGGCCGCACTCGACACTCAGCACCTGTCGGCTGACGAAGCGGTGGCGGCGGTGTTCGACCTGGCCGGCTTCGCCAAGGGCGGTGCTGAGCGCCTGACGCTGATCGACCTCGCGGCCGCCCACCTCGAACGCCTTCGGCAGGGTGGCGTGGCTGCTGCGTTCGCGGCGCTGGGCATTGCGAGCGAATGATTAGGGCGTAGCGGGCGATGCAAAACTTTGACGTCGGCGGGACAGCGCCCCCCTCTGTCCTGCCGGACATCTCCCCCACGAGTGGGGAGATTGGTCGTCACTACGGCTTTCGCCAATCTCCAAGATTGCAGAACTAGAGCCGGCATCGGAACTGCCAATCTCCCCCTTGTGGGGGAGATGTCCGGCAGGACAGAGGGGGGCGCGAAGGATCGCCACAGAATGCTCATTCTGCGCCGCCAATGTCATAGCATGGATGCAAGGGGCTGCGTTCCGCTCGCCCTGGGTGACGTTCCTCTATGCAGGCAGGATGGCGCCTTCGAGTGTGGTGAGCTGGCTCAGGAACTGCTCGGACTTGCTGCGCGTCTGGTCGTCCTTGGCGTCGGCAACGTCTTCCCTGGCTTCCTGGATGCGGCGGGCCAGGTCGGCGCGGTCGATGTCGCCGACGGCTACCGCCGATTCTGCCAGCAGCGTGCAGCCGGCCGGAACGATGTCGGCGAAGCCGCCGAACACGACATAGCGCTCCTCCTTGCCGGCCACGGTCTTCACCGTGACGACGCCCGGCTTGATCGTGGTCATGACCGGCGCGTGATGCGCCATGACAGTCATTTCGCCTTCGGCGCCCGGAATGACGACGGATTCGACCTGCTCGGAAACCAGCAGGCGCTCCGGCGAGACCAGTTCAAATTGGAAAGCTTCAGGCATGATCAATTTAACGAATAGCGATTAGTGAGTAGCGAATAGACAAAAACGCTCGGCTCACATCGCCCCTATTCGCTACTCCCTATTCGCTATTCGCTTCTTTACGCCGCTTCGGCCGCCAGGCGCTGAGCCTTCTCGACCGCTTCTTCGATGCCGCCGACCATGTAGAAGGCGGCTTCCGGCAGGTGGTCATAGTCGCCGTTGCAGAGGCCCTTGAAGCCCTTGATGGTGTCAGCGAGATCGACCAGCTTGCCCGGCGCGCCGGTGAACACTTCGGCGACGAAGAAGGGCTGCGACAGGAAGCGCTCGATCTTGCGGGCGCGGGCCACCGTCTGCTTGTCCTCTTCCGACAGCTCGTCCATGCCCAGAATGGCGATGATGTCCTGCAGCGACTTGTAGCGCTGCAGGATCGACTGCACCTGGCGCGCCACTTGGTAGTGCTCTTCGCCGACGACCATCGGGTCGAGCATGCGCGAGGTCGAATCGAGCGGGTCGACGGCCGGATAGATGCCCTTTTCCGAAATCGCGCGGTTGAGCACGGTCGTCGCGTCGAGGTGGGCGAACGAAGTCGCCGGCGCCGGGTCGGTCAGATCGTCGGCCGGCACGTAGATCGCCTGCACCGAGGTGATCGAGCCCTTGGTCGTCGTGGTGATGCGCTCCTGCAGCGCACCCATGTCGGTGGCCAGCGTCGGCTGGTAGCCCACGGCCGAAGGAATACGGCCGAGCAGCGCCGACACTTCGGAGCCAGCCTGCGTGAAGCGGAAGATGTTGTCGACGAAGAACAGCACGTCCTGGCCCTGGTCGCGGAAATATTCGGCAACCGTCAGGCCGGTCAGGCCGACGCGAGCGCGCGCACCCGGCGGCTCGTTCATCTGGCCATAGACGAGCGCCGCCTTGGATCCTTCGCCGCCGCCCTTCTTGTTGACGCCGGACTCGATGAACTCATGATAGAGGTCGTTGCCTTCGCGGGTGCGCTCGCCGACGCCGGCGAACACCGAGAAGCCGCCATGCGCCTTCGCGACGTTGTTGATCAGCTCCTGGATCAGCACGGTCTTGCCGACGCCGGCGCCGCCGAACAGGCCGATCTTGCCGCCGCGGGCATAAGGCGCAAGCAGGTCGAGAACCTTGATGCCGGTGACCAGGATCTGCGCTTCCGTCGACTGCTCGACATAGGTCGGAGCCGGCTGGTGGATGGAGCGCATCTCGATACCGTCGACCGGGCCTGCCTCGTCGACCGGCTCGCCGATGACGTTGATGATACGGCCGAGCATGCCCGGGCCGACCGGCACGGTGATGGGTGCGCCGGTGTCATAGACGTCCTGGCCGCGAACCAGACCTTCGGTCGAGTCCATGGCGATGCAGCGCACGGTGTTCTCGCCAAGATGCTGGGCCACCTCGAGCACGAGGCGATTGCCGACATTGGACGTTTCCAGCGCGTTCAGGATCGCCGGCAGATGTTCGCCGAACTGCACGTCGACCACGGCGCCGATGACCTGGCGAACCTTGCCGGCCAAGCCAGTCTCCTTGATGGCAACGGTCGGCGCCTTCGCTGCGGCAGCCTTAGCGGGCGCGGCCGCTTTCTTGGCCGGAGCGGCCTTCGCTGCCGCTGCCGGAGCCTTTGCCGGTGCTGCCGCCTTCGCGGCGGTCTTCGGGGCCGCCTTCTGGGGGGTCGCTGCTTTCGCCATCGTCTTTACCCTTTTCGTCTCTTTGTTTCTCACGCGATCCGCCTGAAGGTCGCTGACCTTCATGGGAGCGCGCCTAGAGCGCCTCGGCGCCCGAAATGATTTCGATCAATTCCTTGGTGATCTGCGCCTGCCGCTGGCGATTGTAGGTGATCGACAATTTGTTGATCATGTCGCCGGCGTTGCGCGTCGCATTGTCCATGGCGCTCATCTTGGCGCCCATCTCGCCGGCCGCGTTTTCGAGCAGAGCACGAAAGACCTGGACGGAGATGTTGCGCGGGATGAGGTCGGAGAGGATTTCGCCCGGCTCCGGCTCGTATTCATAGACGGCATTGCCGCCGTCGGTCGCCTCGGCGGGAGTCGAAGGCACGCCTGCCGGGATGATCTGCTGGGTCGTCGGGACCTGGCTGATCACCGACTTGAACTGCGAGTAGAACAGCGTGCAGATGTCGAAGCCGCCTTCGTTGAAGAGCTGGATGACCTTCTTGGCAATGGCATCGGCATTGACGAAGCCGAGCGTCTTCACTTCGCGCAAGTCGACACGCTCGAGGATCAGCGCCGCGTAATCGCGACGCAGGATGTCGAACCCCTTCTTGCCGACGCAGATGATCTTGACCTGCTTGCCGTCGGCCAAAAGCTTGCGGATATGGTCGCGGGCAAGGCGTGCGATCTGCGAATTGAAGCCGCCGCACAGACCACGCTCAGCGGTGCAGACGACGAGCAGATGCACGTCGTCCTTGCCGGTGCCGGTCATCAGCGCCGGGGCCTCGCCGCCGCCGCCGATCGCCTGGGTGATGTTGGCCAGCACAGCGCCCATGCGCTCCGAATACGGGCGCGCCGCTTCCGCCGCTTCCTGCGCGCGACGCAGCTTCGCCGCGGCGACCATCTGCATCGCCTTGGTGATCTTCTGCGTCGCCTTGACCGAGGCGATACGGTTACGAAGGTCTTTTAGTGAAGGCATGCTTCAAACCTGATCCCGTCCGTCCGGCTTCGTTCAAGCAAAGGTCTTGGCGAAGGTGTCGATGTCCGCCTTCAGCTTGGCGCGCAGATCGTCCGACAGCGCCTTCTCCTTGCGGATGCCGTCGAGCACCTCCTTGCCGGCCGAGCGCATGTGGCTGAGCAAGCCATGCTCGAATTTGCTGACCTGGTCGATTGCCAGCTTGTCGAGATAGCCGTTGACGCCGGCGAAGATCACCGCAACCTGTTCTTCGACCTTGAGCGGCGAGAATTGCGGCTGCTTCAGGAGTTCGGTCAGGCGCGCACCGCGGTTGAGCAGGCGCTGCGTAGCGGCGTCGAGGTCGGAGCCGAACTGGGCGAAGGCCGCCATTTCGCGGTACTGCGCGAGCTCGCCCTTGATCGAGCCGGCGACCTGCTTCATCGCCTTGATCTGCGCCGAGGAGCCGACGCGCGACACCGACAGGCCGACGTTGACCGCCGGGCGGACGCCCTGGAAGAACAGATTGGTTTCCAGGAAGATCTGGCCGTCGGTGATCGAGATGACGTTGGTCGGAATGTAGGCCGACACGTCGTTGGCCTGGGTCTCGATGATCGGCAGCGCCGTCAGCGAACCGCCGCCATTGTCGTCATTGAGCTTGGCGGCACGCTCCAGAAGGCGTGAATGCAGGTAGAAGACGTCGCCCGGATAGGCTTCGCGGCCGGGCGGGCGGCGCAGCAGCAGAGACATCTGGCGATAGGCGACAGCCTGCTTCGACAGATCGTCGTAGCTGATCAGCGCATGCATGCCGTTGTCGCGGAAATATTCGCCCATGGTGCAGGCGGTGAACGGCGCCAGGAACTGCATCGGCGCCGGATCGGAAGCGGTGGCGGCGATGATGATCGAATAGTCGAGCGCGCCGCGCTCTTCGAGAACTTTAACGAACTGCGCGACGGTCGAGCGCTTCTGGCCGACGGCGACGTAGACGCAGTAGAGCTTTTCCTTCTCCGGCCCGTGCTCGTGCACCGATTTCTGGTTGAGCATCGTGTCGAGGATGATCGCCGTCTTGCCGGTCTGGCGGTCGCCGATGACCAACTCGCGCTGGCCGCGGCCGACCGGGATCAGCGCGTCGATGGCCTTAAGGCCGGTCGACATCGGCTCGTTCACCGATTTGCGCGGAATGATGCCGGGCGCCTTGACGTCGACGCGCTTGCGTTCAGTCGCCTGGATCGGGCCCTTGCCGTCGATCGGGTTGCCGAGCGCGTCGACGACACGGCCGAGCAGGCCCATGCCGACAGGCGTGTCGACGATGGCGCCGGTGCGCTTGACGATGTCGCCTTCCTTGATGTCGCGGTCGGCGCCGAAGATGACGACGCCGACATTGTCGGCTTCGAGGTTGAGCGCCATGCCGCGGATGCCGCCGGGGAACTCGACCATCTCACCGGCCTGGACATTGTCGAGGCCATAGACGCGGGCGATGCCGTCGCCGACGGACAGAACCTGGCCGACTTCGGAGACCTCGGCCTCCTTGCCGAAATTCTTGATCTGGTCTTTCAGAATTGCGGAAATTTCCGCGGCGCGGATGTCCATCAGCCGACCTCTTTCAGTGCAAGCTTGAGCGAATTGAGTTTGGTTTTGAGCGACGTATCGATCTGGCGCGAGCCTATCTTGACAACCAGCCCGCCGAGCAGCGACGGATCGACGGTCACGGTGATCGCGACATCCTTGCCGGCAACGCCTTTCAGCGCCGCCTTCAGCTCGGTTTGCTGGGCGTCGGTCAGCGTATGCGCCGAGGTAACTTCAGCGGCGGCCTCGCCACGATGCTCGGCGGCGACCTGGCGGAATGACTTGATCATGCCCGGGATGGCGAACAGCCGGCGGTTCTGGGCGACGACGCGCAGGAAATTGCCGGTGAGGCCGGTGATCCCTGCCTTGTCGGCGATCGCCGCAATGGCCTTGGCCTGGTCCTCGCTGGAGAACACCGGGCTATTGATCAGACGAGTCAGATCCGCACTGCCTTCGAGCATCGCCGCGAAACTGTTGAGGTCGGCCTCGACCTCGGCGATCGAATTCGCCTGGAGCGCGAGCTCGAACAGCGAACCCGCATAGCGTTCTGCGACACCTGAGATTGGCGATGACGATTGGGCCACGGACCGTCTTTTCTCTTGTCTGACAGGCCGCAGATTGTTGGCGCGAGTGAAAACTCTAGCTAAATCTTTGACCTTACTGCATTTTTCCAAGCACGGAGGCGCGGCTTCCGCTATCCCCGGCCGAAAGTCGATTGCCGTCTAGCACAGGCATTTTAAGACCGCAATGCGTCGTCCCGCATGGTTTTCAGGCACTATTGTCGCATCCGGCGGTGCGGTTTGACCACCGGTCCCGAATTAGCCTTTGATTCAAGGCACAAAGCCGAAGGCGAAGGCAAGCGGCAGCGACGCCAGCACCAGTTCCACCACGATGGACGCCCAGTTGAAAGGTGTGTTGGCGCCGTCCGACATCATCGACAGCAGGCGGCCGAAGGCTGTGAACAGCCAGGAAAAGCCAAGCGCCATGTAGAGCAGCGGTTGCGCCAGCAGAATGCAGCACAGGCCGACGCCGAGATAGAAGCCCGACATCCTGCCGCGCCCTTCGGCGATCGCCGCCGCCTTCTCGGGCTTGACCTGCAGCCGCAGGATTCGAAAGGCCAGCCCTGGCGCCAGGAACAGCAGCAGGCCCAGCAACAAGGTCGCGACTGCGCTCGACCATGCCAGCCACTCCCCCTGGCTCATCGGCCACGGAAACGCAAATTCCATACTGTCCCCTCGCAAATGGCTGTTTCGAAATTTCGGGCATTCTAGCGAAGGAAGAGACATGCGCCAGATGGGCGTCGGCAATTTACGGGCGTGCATCAGTCCAACGCGAACGCTGCCTCGGACGCGGCGCAGACCCAGGATGACGAGGCCGGGGTGGCCTGCGGCTAATCGCAGATGTCGGAGATTGGCGGTTTTGGTGGCGATCGCTAACGGGTGCCGAAGATCGCCGAGCCGACCCTCACGCTGGTCGCGCCGAAGGCGATCGCCGTTTCGTAGTCGCCGGACATGCCCATGGAGAGCTTTTCGACCCCCGCCTCGAGCCCGAGTTTCTCCAGCAGCGCGAAATGCGGGCCGGGATTTTCGTCGGCCGGCGGAATGCACATCAAACCTTCGATAGCGAGGTCATGGACGTCGCGGCAGCGGGTGACGAAGGCGACGGCCTTGCTTGGTTCGATGCCGGCCTTTTGCGGTTCCGAGCCGGTGTTGACCTGGACGTAGAGTTTTGGTGACCGGCCTTGTCTGGCGATTTCCTTGGCGAGTTCGGCGGCGATCTTTTCGCGATCGACCGTCTCGATGACGTCGAACAGCGCGACTGCTTCCTTCGCCTTGTTCGATTGCAGCGGGCCGATCAGGTGCAGCTCGATGTCGGGGAAGTCCTCTTTCAGCGCCGGCCATTTGGCTTGTGCTTCCTGGACGCGGTTCTCGCCGAAAACACACTGGCCAGCCTCGATGACCGGACTGATATCGGTGGCGTCGAAGGTCTTCGACACCGCGACCAGCGTCACCGCGCCGGCTTTCCGTCCCGCCTCGCGCTCGGCGGCGGCGATCTTCGCCTTGACCGTGAAAAACTGTTCGACGGCGCTCGCCATGCCTATATCCCTGACTCTGGTTTTTGTCCTGGCCGGGGCGTCGCAGTTGACGGGTCCGGCAATCCATGGTGAACACCGCGACGACATTTCCTGAGCCGCCGGGCATGTCCGGCTGTTCGCGCATGCTTTTAAGTGAAAAACACCCGATGGCAACCGAACGATACAATCCGCGCGCATCAGAGCCCAAATGGCAGAAGGCCTGGGACGCCAAAAAGCTGTTCGAGGCCGACAACGACGACCCGCGTCCGAAATACTACGTGCTCGAGATGTTCCCTTATCCGTCGGGGCGCATCCATATCGGCCACACCCGCAACTATACGATGGGGGACGTCGTGGCGCGCTACAAGCGGGCCAAGGGTTTTAACGTGCTGCACCCGATGGGCTGGGACGCCTTCGGCATGCCGGCCGAGAACGCGGCGATGCAGAACAAGGTCCATCCCAAGGACTGGACCTATCAGAACATCGCCGCCATGCGCGAGCAGCTCAAGGTCATGGGCCTGTCGCTCGACTGGGCACGCGAATTCGCCACCTGCGACGTCGACTACTACCACCGCCAGCAGATGCTGTTCCTCGATTTCGTCGAGAAGGGGCTGGTGACGCGCAAATCCTCCAAGGTCAACTGGGATCCGGAGGATATGACGGTGCTTGCCAATGAGCAGGTCATCGACGGACGTGGCTGGCGCTCGGGCGCGCTGGTCGAACAGCGCGAGCTGACGCAGTGGTTCTTCAAGATCACCGACTATGCGCAGGATCTGCTGGACTCGCTGGAAGGCCTCGACGAATGGCCGGAAAAAGTCAAGCTGATGCAGGCGAACTGGATCGGCCGTTCGGAAGGCCTGCTGATCCGCTGGCCGCTGGCCACTGCAATCGATGGCGAAGATGAGCTGGAGGTCTACACGACGCGGCCTGACACCATCTTCGGCGCCTGCTTCATGGCGGTCGCAGCTGATCATCCGCTGGCGAAGAAGGCGGCCGAAAGCAATCCGGCGCTGGCCAAGTTCATAGACGAGGTTCGCCATATGGGCACTTCGGTGGCGGCACTGGAGACAGCCGAGAAGAGGGGTTTCGATACCGGCATCCGCGTCGTCCATCCGTTCGACGAGGCGTGGACGCTGCCTATCTATGTCGCCAATTTCGTGCTGATGGAGTACGGCACCGGCGCCATCTTCGGCTGCCCGTCCGGTGACCAGCGCGACCTCGACTTCGCTAACCGATATGGCCTGCCGGTCATTCCGGTGGTGATGCCGGAAGGCGAGAATCAGGGAAACTTCCAGATCATCGACGAGGCCTATGTCGGCGATGGCGTAATGATCAATTCGCGCTTCCTCGACGGCATGAAGCCTGATCAGGCGTTCGACGAGGTGGCGAAGCTGCTGGAACAAAAGACCATCGGCAATCGGCCGGTGGCCGAGCGCAAGGTCAACTTCCGCCTGCGCGACTGGGGCATTTCGCGCCAGCGCTACTGGGGCTGCCCGATCCCGATGATCCACTGCGAGGATTGCGGCGTGGTGCCGGTGCCGAAGGCGGACCTGCCGGTCAAGCTGCCGGACGATATCGAGTTTGACCGGCCGGGCAATCCGCTCGACCGCCATCCGACATGGCGGCATGTCAAATGCCCGCAATGCGGCAAGGACGCACGCCGCGAAACCGACACGATGGACACCTTCGTCGATTCGTCGTGGTATTTCGCGCGCTTCACCGCGCCGTGGGCGAACGACCCGACCGATCCCAAGGCAGCTACCGAATGGCTGCCGGTCGACCAGTATATTGGCGGCATCGAGCACGCGATCCTGCATCTGCTCTATTCGCGCTTCTTCACCCGCGCCATGCGCGAGACCGGACATGTCGATCTGGCCGAGCCATTCAAGGGCCTGTTCACGCAAGGCATGGTGGTGCACGAGACCTATCGGGTCGGCAGTGGCTCGAACAGCCGCTGGCTTGCGCCCAGCGAGGTTCGGCTGGAGGACGTCGACGGCAAACGCCGCGCCCTCGAAATCGCGACCGGCGAAGAGGCGGTGATCGGCCCGCTCGAAAAAATGTCGAAGTCGAAGAAGAACACGGTGAGCCCGGAAGAGATCACCGACGGCTACGGCGCCGACACCGCGCGCTGGTTCATGCTGTCGGACTCGCCCCCCGAGCGTGACGTCGAATGGACCGACGAGGGTGCCGCCGGCGCGCACCGCTTCATCCAGCGTATCTGGCGCCTGGTGTCGACGGCTGCCGAATCGCTCGCCGGAATCCGACCGGCGGCGGCGAAGGAGGGTGAGGCAGGGACTGTTTCCAAGGCCGCGCACAAGGCGTTGAAATCGGTCGGCGAGGATATTGAAAAGCTCGCCTTCAACCGCGCCATCGCCCGCATCTACAAACTCGCCAATGCGCTCACCACGCCGCTCAACGAGGCGGCCGAAGGCAAGGCCGAGCCGGCGCTCAAAGCTGCCTGCCGGCAAGCCGTCGACATCCTCGTGCATCTGATTGCGCCGGTGATGCCGCATCTGGCCGAGGAATGCTGGCAGACGCTCGGCGGCACCGATCTGGTCGCCGAACGGCCCTGGCCTGTCTATGATCCGTCGCTTGTCATCGACAGCGAGATCGTGCTGCCGGTCCAGGTCAACGGCAAGAAGCGCGGCGATTTGACAATTGCCCGCGACGCGGACCAAGGTGCCGTCGAAAAAGCGGTTCTGGCTCTCGACTTCGTGCAGAAAGCGCTCGAAGGTAAGACCCCGCGCAAGGTGATCATCATCCCGCAGAGGATCGTCAATGTCGTTGCCTGATCCGAGGAAGACAGAAGTGACGCATTTGCTGCGCCGTACCGTGCTGTATGGCCTGGTCGCTTCGGTTGCGCTGGTTTCGGCCTGCACGGTGCGCCCGCTCTATTCGAGCGCGCCGCTGTCGGCCGGCTCGCAAGTCGGGGCTGCCGCCGAACTCGGGTCCATCTCGGTCAAGCCGGTCAACACCCGTTATGCCCAGCAGGTCCGCAACAATCTGATCTTCGCGCTCGGCCAGGGTGCGGGCGAGCCGGCTTCGCCCGCCTATTCGCTCGATCTCGGCGTTACCGAACTTGTTGAATCCGCTGCAACCGTGCAGATCACGACCGATGACGACGAGCCAACGGCGGGCACGGTGACACTGACCGCGAATTATATCCTGACCGACGCCAAGACCGGCAAGACCATCGCGACCGGCAAGCGCTCGATAGCGTCGTCCTTCGACAGGCCGCGTCAGGAGTTTGCCTCCTACCGGGCACAAATCGACGCCGAAAACCGCGCGGCGCGCGAACTGGCGGACCTGCTGCGCCTGTCGATCGCCCAGAATCTGATCAAGCACGGCAAGACGGTGGCGGGTTAGAGCCTCGACACGGCGACAGCCGATAAATGCTTTTAGTGGCAAGCCTTCGAGATTGGCCGAAACACCTCTCCCTTCGTCATCCCTGGGCGGAGCAGGAGCGAAGCGACGTCGCGGAGACCCTGGGATCCATGCCGTGACATCTGTGGTAGACGAAGAAGGGCCAGAATCGAGTGCTTCTTTTTTTTCGCACCGGCTTGCGATCCTGCAGGGATAGCCGGCCACTAATCTGGCACGGTCGTGGATACGAGCGCCATTCCGAGCTGCCGGTAGCTGGAAGCGGTCGGCAGCAGTCCGGCCGTCGTTGCCCCTCGCTTGTCCAGATGCGAGGGCGCGGAACGGCCGAAAGCGATCTTCTGATTTCAGCCGATCTTCTGGCCGGTCTTTGCCCAGTCGGCGAGGAACAGCTCAAGGCCCTTGTCGGTCAGCGGGTGCTTGACCAGCGCCTTCAGCGTCGCCGGCGGCGCGGTGATGACGTCGGCGCCGATCAGTGCGGCCTGCTTGACATGGTTCACCGTGCGCACCGAAGCGGTCAGGATCTCTGTCTGGAAATCATAATTGTCGTAGATGGTGCGGATATCGGCAATCAGCTCCATGCCGTCCCAGCCGCTGTCGTCGATGCGGCCGACGAAGGGCGAGATGAAGGAGGCGCCGGCCTTGGCAGCGAGCAGCGCCTGGGTGGCCGAGAAGCACAGCGTGACATTGACCATGCGGCCGTCCGACCGGATGTCCTTGCAGGCCCTCAGGCCATCGAGCGTCAGCGGCACCTTGATGCAGACATTGTCAGCGATCCTGGCCAGGATCTTGGCCTCCGCCATCATGTCCTTGTATTCGGTGGCGACGACCTCGGCCGAGACCGGGCCCTTGACGATCTCGCAGATCTCTCTGGTGACGTCGGCGATCTTGCCGCCGGATTTGAGGATCAGCGAGGGATTGGTGGTGACGCCGTCGAGCAGCCCCAAATCGTTCAGCTCACGGATTTCCTTGACATCGGCGGTGTCGACAAAAAATTTCATGACGGGTCTCCTGAAGATTTTTTCATGTGCATGTCATGCACATTTGGGGTCGGACTTTGATCTAGACGAAAGTCGGGGCAAGGTCACGCCTCATGATCGAAGATTCGCCCTTTGTCGCGGCCGCGCCGGTGCTGGTGCCGATGCCCGCCGAGCGGCCCTACACCTATGCCGTGCCCGCCGGCATGCGCGTGGTGCCGGGCTCGATCGTGCGCGTGCCGCTCGGCCCGCGCCAGGTTGCCGGCATTGTCTGGGACGGCGCCGTCGAAAAGGTCGACGCAAAAAAGCTGCGCCCGATCGAGCAGGTCTTCGACTGCCCGCCTATCGACCGCGCTATGCGCCGCTTCGTCGACTGGATCGCGCAATACACGCTGTCGCCGCCCGGTATGGTAGCGCGCATGCTGCTGCGGGCGCCGGAGGCCTTCGACCCGGAACCGTGGATCGAAGGACTGCAACGCACCTTCGCCAACCCCGACCGGATGACGGGTGCGAGGATGCGCGTGCTGGAAACAGCCGAAGGCGGGCTCGCCTGGACGCGGTCCGGGCTGGCGCATGCGGCCGGCGTCTCGTCGACCGTCATCGACGGGCTGAAAGCGCAAGGCGTGTTCGAGACCGTCATGATCCCACCGCGACCGGTGGTCGCAGCACCCGACCCGGGCTACGCCGTGCCTTCGCTGATGCCGGACCAGAGCGATGCGGCCGAGATGCTGCGCACCAATGTCGCGGCCGGCACATTCGGCGTCACGCTGCTCGACGGGGTGACCGGATCGGGCAAGACGGAGGTCTACTTCGAGGCGGTCGCGGCGGCGCTCGACCGTGGCAAGCAGGTGCTGATCCTGCTGCCGGAGATCGCGCTGACCCACGCCTTCCTCGAGCGCTTCCAGGAACGGTTCGGCGCCAAGCCGGCGGAATGGCATTCGGACCTGCCGCCAAGGATGCGCGAGCGTGTCTGGCGGCAAGTGGCGGAAGGTGGCGTGCGCGTCGTTGCCGGCGCGCGTTCGGCGCTGTTTCTGCCGTTTAGGGAACTCGGGCTGATTGTCGTCGACGAGGAGCACGACCCGGCCTACAAGCAGGAGGACCGCGTCTTTTACAATGCGCGCGACATGGCGGTGGTGCGTGGCCATATCGGCGGCTTTCCGGTGGTGCTCGCCTCGGCGACGCCGTCGGTCGAAAGCCGGGTCAATGCGAGCCAAGGCCGCTACAGCAGGGCGGTGCTTTCGGCGCGCTTCGCCGAGGCGGCCCTTCCCGACTTGAAGACGATCGACATGCGCCGCGCGCCGCCGGCACGCGGCGGCTTTCTGTCGCCGGTGCTGCTTGGCCATATGCGCCAGACATTGGAGAAAAAGGAACAGTCGCTGCTGTTCCTCAACCGGCGCGGCTATGCGCCGCTGACGCTGTGCCGGGTCTGCGGCCATCGCTTTGGCTGCCCGGTCTGCTCGGCCTGGCTGGTCGAGCACCGCTTTCGCGGCCAGCTCGTCTGCCACCATTGCGGACACAATGAGCGGCGGCCAGAGGCCTGCCCGGAATGCGGCACGCTCGATCACCTGGTCGCCTGCGGGCCAGGCGTCGAGCGCATCGCCGAAGAGGTCGTCGGGCATTTCCCTGACGCCCGAACCATCGTCCTGTCGTCCGACCTGATGGGCGGCGTGCGGCGGCTGAGGTTAGAGCTTGAAGCCATCGCCAATGGCGAGGCCGACATCGTCATCGGCACGCAGCTGGTCGCCAAGGGCCACAATTTCCCCAACATGACCCTGGTCGGTGTGGTCGACGCGGATCTTGGTCTGGCCAATGGCGATCCGCGCGCCGCCGAGCGCACCTTTCAGCTGCTCAGCCAGGTGACCGGCCGCGCCGGCCGCACCGGCAAGAAGAGCCTTGGCCTGCTGCAGACCTTCCAGCCCGACCACCCGGTGATGCGGGCGATCGTCTCCGGCGACGCCGAGGCTTTTTACGAGCGCGAGATCGCCGAGCGCGAGCGGGCGGCACTGCCGCCTTTCGGCCGGCTCGCCGGCGTCATCGTCAGTGCTGCGACAAGGGCGGAAGCGGAGGGCCATGCGCGGGGTCTGCGGCGCGCCGCGCCTCAGGCCTCCGACCTGTTCGTGCTCGGCCCGGCCGAGGCGCCGCTGTCAATGATCGGCGGCCGCCATCGCTTTCGCCTGCTGATCCAGGGCGAGCGGCGCGCCGACATGCAGGGGTTCATTCGCACCATGCTGGCCGAGGGGCCGAAGATACGGGGCTCGGCGCGCGTACAAGTCGACATCGACCCGCAGAGTTTTTTGTGAGGTGTCGAATTACGCTTCCAAGGCGCGTTCGGTGAATGGGTTCAGGTAAGGCACGGCGAGAATCGCAAAATGCCGGGTGTTGGCCGTCAAAACCGACAGGCCGTTCAAACGGGCAGTGGCTGCGAGGCAAGGTCGCGTGAGCGCCAAAACAGCGCTGGTCGAGCTCCTCCTGCCGCTCGCCGCAGTCGCCTTCGGCATGACAGCCTTCGCGATCATGGCGCGCCTGGCTGGCTGAGGCGACGCCGTTGGTGTTCGTAGCGGCGCCGGCCTTTCTGCCAGGCCGAGAATTCGTTGGGCCAGGACTAGAAACGAAACGTTCCGTTCCTATTTGGTGGATCTCACCACCAAATTCCCGGAGCCGCACCATGCGCTATAACCAACTTGGAAACACGGGGATGTTCGTCTCCGAACTTTGCCTCGGCACGATGACCTTCGGCGCCGCCGGCGAAAATGCCCAATGGGGCCTGATCGCCAGCCTCGACCAGGACGGATCGTCCAGCGCTCGCTCGCCGCCGGCGTCAATTTCTTCGACACCGCTGACGTCTATTCCTTCGGCGCATCGGAACGGCTTCTCGGCCAGTCGCTCAGGAATCTCGGCATCAACCGGCAGGATGTGATCATCGCCACCAAGGTCCATGGCGCCATGGGCGACGGCCCCAACCAGCGCGGTTCCTCGCGCGGCCACATCATGGATTCGGTTGAGGCCAGTCTCGAGCGGCTGCAGCTCGACCATATCGATCTCTATCAGCTTCACGGCACCGACACGGTGACGCCGATCGATGAGACACTCAGAGCGCTCGACGATCTGGTTGCCAGCGGCAAGGTCCGCTATATCGGCGTTTCGAACTGGGCGGCCTGGCGCATTGCCAAGGCACTGGGGCATCGCCGAGCGCAAGGGCTTTGCCCGTTTCGAGACCGTCCAGTCCTATTACTCGATCGCCGGCCGCGATCTGGAGCGCGAGATCGTGCCGCTGCTCAACGAGGAGAAGCTTGGGCTGATGGTCTGGTCGCCGATGGCGGGCGGTCTGCTCTCCGGCAAATACGGGCCCGGTGCCCCCGGCAACGGCGAGGGCCGCCGCGCCAGCTTCAATTTTCCGCCGGTCAAGGAAGACCACGCCTGGGCGGCGGTTGCCGTCATGCGCGAGATCGCCGCCAAGCACGGCGTCAGCGTCGCCACGGTGGCACTCGGCTATGTCCTGGCAAAGCCCTTCGTGATGAGCGTGATCATCGGCGCCAGCCGCATGGAGCAGCTCGAACAGAACCTTGCCGCCACCGAGTTGAAGCTCGACAGCGACGATCTTGCTCGTCTCGACGAGGTCAGCGCGCTGCCATCCGAATATCCGGTCTGGATGCTCGAGCGTCAGGCGGCTGGCCGGCGGCCGGCGCCCTTTGCGCCGAAAAAGTAATTCAAACGCATCTTCGCTTTGATGTTTCGGGAGCCGGCGGGCCCCCGATCTTTTTGGGTTCAGGTCAGCCGGACCGTCTCGACCAGAAAATCGAGAAAGGCCCGCACCCGTGCCGGCAAATGCTTGCCCTGCCCGACATAGACGGCATGGGTGAGCTCCTCGTCGCCGGGGTTGAAGTTCTCCAGCAGCGGCACCAGCCGCCCGGCGGCGATATCGGGTTCCACATGCCAGCGCGCCAGCCGGGCGATGCCTGTCCCCGAGAGCGCCATCAGCCGCATCGCCTCGCCGTCACTGACCAGCGCATTTCCGGTGATCGGGACGACAATGGCCTCGCCGCCCGCACCGACGAAAGGCCAGCCGTCGATATGGCGCACGAAGCAGAAACCCATCCGGTTGTGATGATCGAGATCGGCCGGCGTTCGGGGCGTGCCATGCGTCCTGAGGTAGGACGGCGCGGCGACGACGACCACTGGACTTTGCCCGAGCTTGCGCGCCACCAACCGTGATTCGCCGAGCGGCCCGGCACGGATGGCGACATCGGCGCGCTCCTCCATCAGGTCGATGACGCTGTCGGTCAAAACCAGATCGACAGCGATTTCCGGATAGCGCTCGAGGAAACGCGGCAAAAGCGGGATCAGCCGGTGCTGCCCGAACGGCACGTAGCTGTTGACGCGCAGCCGCCCACGCGGAGCGGCGCCGGCCGCCGCCTCGCGCTCGGCTGCCGCCATGTCGGCCAGGATGCGTACGCCGCTGTCGAAGAAGGCCGCTCCCTCCGGTGTCAGCTGCAGCTTGCGTGTCGAACGGCTGATCAGCCGCGCGCCGAGCCGCGCCTCCAGCCGTGCAATCAGCTTGCTCACCGCCGACGGCGTCATCCGCAGCATCCGCGCCGCAGCCGAAAAGCTGCCCGTTTCCACGACGCCGACGAACACTTCGATCTCGCCGGAGCGGTTGATGTCTGGTCTCGCCATTGGTGAATCTATTTCACAGACAATGTGCCTGACGCAAGGCTGGTTCACAGCACATTGCGACACGATCTTCCGGGTCGGGGCGTGGGAGGACACGGCGTCCCGTCTTCAAAACTGGCCGTCATCGAAAGTGGGAACCGCCATGCCTCTTGCCCTTTACGCCCTCGCCGCCGGTGCATTTGGCATCGGTGTCACCGAATTCGTCATAATGGGCCTTCTGCTCGACGTCAGCACCGATCTCGGCGTCTCGATCTCGGCCGCCGGCCAGCTGATCTCAGGCTATGCGCTGGGCGTCGTTGTCGGCGCGCCGCTGCTGACGATCGCCACTGGCCGCTGGCCGCGCAAGAGCGTGCTTCTGGCGCTGATGGCGATCTTCACGCTGGGCAACCTCGCCTGTGCGCTGGCCCCCGACTACTGGACACTGATGGGCGCCCGCGTGCTCACCGCCTTTGCCCACGGTACCTTCTTCGGCGTTGGTTCGGTCGTTGCGACTGGGCTGGTGGCGCCCAACAAGAAAGCCTCGGCGATCGCCCTGATGTTCACCGGTCTGACCGTCGCCAACATCCTCGGCGTGCCCTTCGGCACATGGCTCGGCCAAGCCTTCGGCTGGCGGGCGACCTTCTGGGCTGTAACCCTGGTCGGTATCGTCGCCTTCGCCATCATTCTCCTCCTGGTGCCGCGCAGCCAGGCAGCGCTGGAAAAGAGCGATCTGCGCGGCGATCTCGCCGTGCTCGGCCGCGCGCCGGTTCTGCTTGGCTTCGCCACCACCGTGCTTGGCTATGCCGGCGTCTTCGCCGTCTTCACCTATATCGCCCCCTTGCTGACCGAGATCACCGGTTTTGAGGAAACTGCCGTGTCGCCGATCCTGCTTGTCTTCGGCGGCGGCCTCATCGCCGGCAACCTGCTTGGCGGCAAGTTCGCCGACCGATCGCTGGTGCCTTCCGTTCTCGGCAGTCTCGTCGTGCTGGCGCTGGTGCTGGGCACGATGACCTTTGCCCTGCGTAGCCCGGCGATGGCCGTCATCTATGTCGGCCTGCTCGGCGCCGCCGCGTTCGCCACCGTGGCGCCGCTGCAGATTTGGGTGCTGGAAAAGGCTGAAGGCGCCGGTCAGAGCCTGGCCTCGTCGTTCAACATCGCCGCCTTCAATCTCGGCAACGCCGCCGGCGCCTGGCTCGGCGGCATGGTGATCGCCCATGGCCCCGGCCTCGACGCCGTCACCTGGGTTGCCGCCCTGCTGCCACTCTCGGCGCTGGCCGTGGCGGGATTAGCACTGCGCCTCGACCGCAGCTCGATGCTCGGCGCTCCGGCATCCGCCCGGTCGTGACGATCCCAAACAAATCCAACCACCCTTCGATACAGGAGCAAAACCATGGATTATCGACGTCTTGGCGCCTCGGGCCTGAAGGTCCCGGCGCTCTCCTTCGGCGCTGGAACCTTCGGTGGTTCGGGGCCGCTATTCGGCGCCTGGGGCAATAGCGATGCGACGGAAGCGCGGCGGCTGATCGACATCTGCCTGGAGGCCGGCGTCAACCTGTTCGACACCGCCGACGTCTATTCGAACGGCGCCTCCGAAGAGGTGCTCGGCGCAGCCATCAAGGGCCGCCGCGATGCCGTGCTGATCTCGACCAAGACCTCGCTGCCGATGGGCGACGGACCTAACGATGCCGGCTCCTCCCGTTCGCGTCTCATCAAGGCCGTCGAGGACGCGCTCAAGCGTCTCGGCACCGATTACATCGACTTGCTGCAACTGCACGCTTTCGACGCCGCAACGCCGATCGAGGAAGTGCTGTCGACGCTGGACAGTCTCATGCGCGCCGGCAAGCTGCGCTATGTTGGCGTCTCCAACTTTTCCGGCTGGCAAGTGATGAAATCGCTCGGCCTAGCGGACAAGCACGGCTATCCGCGCTACGTCGCCCATCAGGTCTACTACTCGCTGGTCGGGCGCGATTATGAATGGGAGCTGATGCCGCTCGGCCTCGACCAGGGTGTTGGCGCGCTGGTGTGGAGCCCGCTCGGCTGGGGCCGCCTGACCGGCAAGATCCGTCGCGGCGAGCCACTGCCGGACAAAAGCCGGCTCCACGACACCGCAAGCTTCGGGCCACCTGTCGAGGACGAGCAGCTCTACCGGGTCGTCGATGCGCTCGAAGCCGTGGCCAAGGAAACCGGCAAGACCGTGCCGCAGATCGCCATCAACTGGTTGCTGCAGCGGCCGACCGTCGCCTCAGTCATCATCGGCGCGCGCAACGAGGAACAGCTGCGCCAGAACCTCGGCGCCGTCGGCTGGTCATTGACATCAGACCAGACAAAGAAGCTGGACGCCGCAAGCGCCGTTACCGCACCCTATCCGTATTTCCCCTATCGCCGGCAGGAGGGTTTTGCCCGGCTGAGCCCGCCTGCGGTCTGACCGGAGGCGACCGTTCGTTTCGGGTAACCATCATGAACATTCGGGATTAGCCGCAAACTTCGTCATCCCAGGGCGAAGCAGGAGCGAAGCTCCGTCGCGGAGACCCTTGGATCCATGCCGTAACTTTGGCCGCTGAGTGCAGCAGAGCAGAATTTTGCCCCGCAGCAGCACTTTGAAGTCACGGCATGGATCCTGGGGTCTGCGCCGCGTCGCTTCGCTCCTTGCTCCAGGATGACGAAGCTCCGGGACGTATTCGCCAATCGCCAAGGCATGCGATTCGTCACGCAAGCAGCCCGTCAAACGTCCTGCGCCGTTGCCTAATGCAGCACGAACTCGCCGTCGACCTTTTGCCATTCGTTGGGCGCGATCAGCTTCTGGTGTGTATAGCTCACCGAATGCAGCGGGCCATCGAGCTTGGTCTGCCAGAACTCGATGAAACGGATCAGCACCGGAAATTTCGGAGCGATGTCGTAGTCCTGCCAGATGAAGCTCTGCAGCAGATGCGGATGATCGGGAAAATGATAAAGGATCTTGGCCGTGGTCAAGCCATAGCCCTTGAGCATCAGGTCCATTTCGGAATGGTCGCGCATCGCGGTCCCCTGGTTGATTCTCCTTTCCTCCCAATTTGAAATTGTGCGCGCTATTTGCTTAATCGTCTATTGATACTTCGTAGTTAGAGGCCAGGTTTACGACGCAAAAACATGCGGTTAGCAGCGATGGCGGTCGAGTGCTGATAGCGGCGAAAACGACGTCTGCGGCATCCCGCCGCGCGAATCCAACGTCTAATGTTGCCGTCACCGCGGAACTGTTAATAATGCGCGCGAATTCGCGGCCGCTTCGCCGCGATGCTGCTCGGCGAGCAAGCTGACAGTTGGTCTTGGGAGGGAATGGAAAAATGTCCGAGGTTCATGTCCATCGCGTCCAGCCGGCGTGGAAGAAGAATGCCCTGATCGACAATGACACCTATATGAAATGGTACGCCGACAGCGTGAAGAACCCGGACAAGTTCTGGGGCAAGCACGGCAAGCGCATCGACTGGTTCAAGCCCTACAGCAAGGTCAAGAACACCTCCTTCGACGGCAAGGTCTCGATCAAATGGTTCGAGGACGGCGAGACCAATGTTTCCTGGAACTGCATCGACCGGCATCTGAAGAAGCGCGGCGACCAGACCGCCATCATCTGGGAAGGCGACAATCCCTACGACGACAGGAAGATCACCTATAACGAGCTCCACGCGCATGTCTGCCGGCTCGCCAACGTGATGAAGAAGCACGGCGTCAAGAAGGGCGACCGCGTCACCATTTACATGCCGATGATCCCGGAAGCCGCCTATGCAATGCTCGCCTGCACGCGGATCGGCGCCATCCATTCGGTGGTCTTTGGCGGCTTTTCGCCGGACGCGCTGGCCGGCCGCATCGACGACTGTAAGTCGACCTTCGTCATCACTGCCGACGAGGGCGTGCGCGGCGGCAAGCCGGTCCCGCTGAAGGACAACACCGACAAAGCGATCGAGATCGCCGCCAAGGCCGGAACGAAAGTCGAGAAGGTCGTGGTCGTGCGCCGCACCGGCGGCAAGACCGGCTGGGTGGGCGGACGCGACGTCTGGTACCACGACGAGGTCGCAACGGTTAAGCCCGAGTGCAAGCCGGAGAAGATGAAGGCCGAGGACCCGCTGTTCATCCTCTACACGTCGGGTTCGACCGGCAAGCCGAAGGGCGTGCTGCACACCACGGCAGGCTATCTCGTCTATGTCTCGATGACCCACCAACATGTCTTCGACTACCATGACGGCGATATCTACTGGTGTACCGCCGATGTCGGCTGGGTCACCGGCCACAGCTACATCGTCTACGGGCCGCTCGCCAACGGCGCCACCACGCTGATGTTCGAAGGCGTGCCGAACTACCCGTCGCAGTCCCGGTTCTGGGAGGTCATCGACAAGCACAAGGTCAACATCTTCTACACCGCGCCGACGGCGTTGCGGGCGCTGATGGGCGCCGGCGACGCCCACGTCGCCAGGACGTCGCGCAAATCGCTGCGCGTGCTCGGCACGGTCGGCGAGCCGATCAATCCGGAAGCCTGGGAGTGGTATTTCAACGTCGTCGGCAACGGCAAGGTGCCGATCGTCGACACATGGTGGCAGACCGAGACCGGCGGCATCCTGATCACGCCTCTGCCCGGCGCCACCCACCTCAAGGCAGGTTCCGCGACGCGGCCGTTCTTCGGCGTCAAGCCGCAACTGGTCGACGGCGACGGCAAGGTGCTGGACGGTGTTGCAAGCGGCAATCTCTGCATCGCCGATTCATGGCCAGGCCAGATGCGCACCGTCTATGGCGACCACGAGCGCTTCGTGCAGACCTATTTCTCGACCTACAAGGGCAAATATTTTACCGGCGACGGCTGCCGCCGCGACGCCGATGGCTACTACTGGATCACCGGCCGCGTTGACGACGTCATCAATGTCTCCGGCCACCGCATGGGCACGGCCGAGGTCGAATCCGCGCTGGTTTCGCACGAGAAAGTCTCGGAAGCGGCCGTCGTCGGCTATCCGCACGACATCAAGGGCCAGGGGATCTACTGTTATGTCACATTGATGGCCGGCGAGAAGCCGAGCGAGGAGTTGCGCAAGGAACTCGTCGCCCATGTCCGCAAGGACATCGGCGCCATCGCCACGCCCGACAAGATCCAGTTCGCTCCGGGCCTGCCGAAAACCCGCTCGGGCAAGATCATGCGACGCATCCTGCGCAAGATCGCCGAGGACGATTTTGC
This sequence comes from Mesorhizobium sp. M1312, assembly GCF_040318115.1. Lineage (NCBI taxonomy): Bacteria > Pseudomonadati > Pseudomonadota > Alphaproteobacteria > Hyphomicrobiales > Phyllobacteriaceae > Mesorhizobium > Mesorhizobium sp. M1312. Next base: position 96,126 of record NZ_JAMYLQ010000016.1, read on the forward strand.
CGCGCTCGGCGATACCTCGACGCTGGCCGACCCGGCGGTCGTCGACGACCTCATCGCCAACCGGCAGAACAAGCGGGCCTGATGCCCGCCTCGATGGAGATCGGCACTGTCAGCGAGCTCTGGCGCTATCCGGCGAGTTCGCTCGCCGGCGAACGCCAGGATGTGATCTCCGTCGGCCCTGAGACCATCGACGGCGACCGCCTGTTCGGCCTTGTCGACGCCTCCGACGGTGAGATCGCGCGGCCTGACCGCGAGGCGAAATGGCACAAGGTGCCGCTCATTCGGGCCCGGTTGTCGCAAGCCCGCCAACTCGAGATTGCTACACCGCAGGGTGACTGGCTGCCAGCGCCCGGAGCCGAATGTGACGGGGCCGTTTCTGCCTTTCTCGGCTTCGCGGCCTCGATCCGGCCGTTTCGCCAGAAAGACGCGCCGGACTACACCGGCCTTCTGACCGCCGAGCGTTACCGCAAGGCGCCCATCCACCTCCTGACCACCGCTTCGCTGGCGCGCCTAAAGGCGTTGCATCCGGAAGGCGCCGCCGACCCGCGCCGCTTCCGCCCCAACATCGTCGTCGACGTGGCGGCGATTGAGGGATCATTCCCGGAGACGGAATGGATCGGACGCAAACTGGCGATCGGCGATCTGCGGCTGACCATCTCCGAACCATGCCGCCGCTGCGGCTTCACCATCATCGCCCAGGACGGCTTCGACCACGACGCGGCGATCCTGCGCAATCTGGTCCGCCACAACGCGCACAATTTCGGCGTCTATTGCACGGTTGACCGGCCAGCGCGCGTTGAGATCGGTGCAACCATGCGGTTCGTGTAGTTCCCCAAAGGCCTTTCGTGTCTTCGTCATCCTGGGCCGAAGCAAGGAGCGAAGCGACGCCGCGCAGACCCGAGGATGACGAAGGCGCGGGTGGCGACGGCCTCCAATCCGTCTTCCAGGACCGGCGCATCCCTATCGATAAAGGTCAGCCCGCGTCGGCGGCAGGCCGCTTGGACCCCGCGCGCGCTTGGTGACGACGGTCTGGAAAATCTGGGCCGAGGCGCGTTCGAAAGTGATCGAACAGCCGGTGAGATAAAGCAGCCAGAGGCGCGCCTTGGCTTCGCCGACCTCGGCGATCGCTTCGTCGAAGCGTGCGTGGAGGCGCTCTGCCCACAGACGGCAGGTGCGGGCGTAGTGCTCGCGCAAATTCTCGACATCGTAGACGAGGAAACCGTGCGCTTCGAGATTGCCGAGCGTCATGCCGATCGTGTCCAGCTCACCGCCGGGAAAGATGTATTTGATCAGCGCCTTGAATTCCGGGCCCTTGCGCAAGGTCTTCTTGATGCTGCCCTTGTCGCGCCGGGTGATGGCGTGATGCAGATAGATGCCGCCCGGTTTGAGCAGGCGATGGATGGTCGAGAAATAGGCGGCGTGGTTGGCCAGCCCCAGATGCTCGAACATGCCGATCGACGAGATCTTGTCGAAGGAGCCGGACAGTTCGGCATAGGACTTTATCTCGATGGTGATGCGATCCTCCAGCCGCTCAGCGCGGATGCGCTCGCGGGCGAGCTGGGTCTGGGCTTCCGACAGCGAGACGCCGTGGCCGACGACGCCGTAATGTTTCGCGGCATGGATGAGCATGGCCCCCCAGCCGCAGCCGATGTCGAGCAGCCTTTCGCCGCGCTTCAGCCGGAGCTTGCGGCAGATGTGGTCGAGCTTGTCTTTCTGCGCCTGGTCGATGTCGTTGGCGAAATCGGTGAAATAGCCGCAGCTATAGACCATGCGGTCGTCGAGGAAGAGCCGGTAGAAGGCGTTCGAAATGTCGTAGTGGTGCTGGATCGCTTGCCTGTTCGATCCGCTGACGAAGGGGTTGCGCCCGGAAAGGTCGGTCCGCGCCGTCATCTGTTTTCTCGAAAAAAGCACGGCCGGCAAGTCGCGCAGGACCGCGAGCTTGGGCAACGACTTGAGCTTCGTCCTGAGTTTACCGTGCGCGGGCAGGGCGTAGAAATCGAACAGCGAACCGTCTTCCACGTCGATGGTCTTGGAAATCCACATTTCGATCAGCGTCGAGAGGTTGGGCCGACGCATCACCTGCCAGACGATGTCCTGGTCGTTGATGGTGACCACGGGGCCGGTGGGGGGCCCGATCCGCTCGCCGTTCCACAGCTTGACCGCGAAACCTGGCTTCAATGTCTCGATGACCGTTCGAACGATCCGTGCGGCTCTGTCGGCTGCCTCCATCCCCATCCTCCCCTGCTCAGCACGCTGGCGGTGCGGCAGCGACTTTGCCTGTCCGATCGGATAGCCGCAAGCAGTTAGCGGCAAACGCGTACGGCATTTTCACCATGGCGCCTTGCCATTTGCAGATCGACACCCCATCATGAGGGCGTCTTCAACAAATCGAAAGGAGGTGATCCGATGTCGAGTGATTTCGTTTTCCAGAACGTGGCCTCAGCGGATTGCACTTTCGGGAAGCAGTCTTCCCGTTAAGGCGCGAGATGCGCGGCTGGCGACGCCTGGAGCGCCGCGCGTCCTTTGGACACGCAAAGGACGCTCCAGCACTTAAAGTCTACACGTCGCTGCCATGAGCCGCGCCATGGACGGAAACACGGAAGGCCGCCGGCTTCGAAAGAAGCGGCGGCCTTTTCCTTGTCCGGATCCTGTCAGGTAAATGCCCTCTATTTGGTCAATGCCAGGCTTTCGATGTTGCGCGCTATCTCCTGGAAAGCCTGGTTGAGTTCCGTCCCGTTGGCGGCCTGATAGAAGTGCTTGATCTTGGCGGTATCCGGGCTCGCGCAATTCTGCAGTGTCGCCTCGGCATTCCCCTCGTTGAGATCGAAACCGATGGTGAAGATTTCGATACCCTTGTCGCGCATGGCGGTACAGAGCGTCTTGGCTGCCGTGCGGGTCGGTTCCTTGCCCGCATCATTGTAGACCTCACCGACAGTGCTGGCATCGAAGTAGGACAGGTTGAACTCGCCGTCGGTCATCAGGATCGCGATTTTGGCGACCTTGTTCGGATCCGCCTTGGCCGGCCGCTGCGAAGCATTCATCACGCTGCCCCAGCTTTCCGAAAGCATGTACCAGGTCCACTGCACGCCGATATGGCCCGCGGTGCCGCCCGATGCGACAAAGTTCTTGATGACATTCTTGAGCGCCGCGGCGTCCGCCGTCAGCGGCTTCAACGTGGCGGCCGGGCAGCCAGCCGTGCCGGTCTGCCACGCAAAGGAAGACAACAGGTAATCGCGATTGACCATGCTGATGTCGGGACCTGCATCCGAATATTGATAGGTGCCCTTGCGCTCGGTGGCGCAATTGTCCGGGCGCATTAAGCCGGAGACGTACTGTATGGCGCCATTGCCTGGCGCCTGCTTGCGCTGGCTGGTCGAGGTTCGACATAGACGCTGCTGGCAGCAAGCGCGCCGGCATTCACCGAATTGGCGTATGGTACGATAGAGACACGCACCCGAGGGTTGGAGGAGTCCTGGCCGCCCAGGAAGCTGTCGACCGCATTCGCTGCAGCTGTCCTCAGATCGATGATCTTCTGGCCGGCCATCGACCCTGTGACGTCGAGCATCATCGCCACTTCGATCGTCTTGTCCGAATAGATCGCTGTCGTCGATGCGGCAACGCGCTTCATCTCACCCATGCTGAAAAGCGGAAAATAAAGGCCGAGATCGACATGTAGGTCCGCCTGAACCGTCTTGGCGGTCCTGTCGATGGTCAATTTGTCGAGGATGATCCGATCAGCCTGCAGGATGCCCGCTCGGCTGTTGGCATCGAGAAACGCCTGCACCGACTTGTTGGCGTCGGCCTCCTTGATGACACCGGTCGTCAGGTCGCGCGCTGTCGAGGTCACCGCCGCATCGACCACGCCTTGCAAGCTCGACTTGGCGTTATAAAGCTGGGAAACGTTAACGGCAAAGCCGGCGCCCAGCGCCAGCACCGACGCAACCATGCCGAACAGAACCGCGAAATTTCCGCTTCGATCCCCGGCAAAGCTGCCGATCGCGTGAAAAAGACCCCCAAAATGCCGCATGCTTCCGCCTCCATTCGCCACGACCTCGAGGCCGTGTGAAGGCGCATTGCAGGATTCCGGCCGGATGGCGTCGCAAAGGGGCCGAAAGCTACCGGCTCATTGTCAAACCGTTGTTTCTGCTTGGTTTCGAAATGCGGCAGGATGAACAACCGGTAAACGACAAGCCGCTGCGGCAGTTTCGTTTACCAAGCGCTTACCATGATCACGCCGTCCGCAGTGGAGCACCAGAACTCGATCCCGATCCGGCACAGGCGGCCTGTGCCGAAGCGGATCAGGCGTGTCAGATCCTATAGGACGGCACAGCTCAGATGACGATTGGAATGGGACGCACGCCGTTCGTGCTTGCGCTTCTATGCCAGCATCTGCGCGCTGGCGGTCCTGTCGACGCCGCGATGGGGCGGGTTGAACAGGTTGCTTTCCTGCTCGTAGGTCCAGACCTTGAACAGGCTGAGCCGGTGCGGGCCGAAACTGTGCAGCAGCGGCACGTCGGTCGCGTCGCGACCGCGCGCGATGACGACGCGGCCGATCCTCGGCACGTTGTGGCGGGGGTCGAACGTGTACCATTTGCCGTCGAGGAACACTTCCAGCCACGCCGAAAAATCCATCGGTGCCGGGTCGACCGGTACGCCGATGTCACCGAGATAGCCGTTCACGTAGCGGGCGGGGATGTTCATGCAGCGGCAGAGCGTGATCGCCAGATGAGCGAAGTCGCGGCAGACGCCGACGCGCTCTTCATGCGCCTGCGCCGCCGTGCGGGTCGGGCGCGCGTAGCCGTATCCGAAGGACAGACGGTTATGGACATAGTCGACGATCGCCTGCACCCGCGCCCAACCGGATGGAACAGGCCCGAAAACCTGCCAGGCCAGATCGCTGAGATGATCGGTCTCGCAATAGCGACTGCCGAGCAGATAGCAGAGCACGTCGTCGGGCAACTCCGCCACCGGCACTTGCCTTGCCAGCGGGTTGACCTCGTCGGTCTCGCCGCTGTCCTCGACGACGGCGTCGTAAAGAATGCGAAAGCCGCCGCCAGGCGCCGTGAAGCGGCGGCAGGTGTTACCATAGAGATCGTGATAGAGCCGGGTTGGGACGGAAGGCGAGGTCAGCACGCGCGTCTGCCGCTTGATGTCGGCCTGGCGCTCCTGGTGGATCTCGAGCAGCGAAATCACCGGAGTGGCTTCAGCACAGTCGATGGCGATTTCGTAGCCGAGCCGAATCAGCATCGCGGTTCCCCGTTTTTGAGCATCGTGGAAGAGAGCCCGATCAACGCGAGACGGTTCGCCGTGGTTCCCTGGTATTGTCGAAAAGGCGATCTCGAGCCTTCCCATGCAGCCGACGCGACGTTACGGTCGATCGACAGGTTTTTGGTCCCTCCGAAACAACCTCCCGAGATAGCAGATGTTCGCAGGCAAGAAATTCGCAGCCTTCCTGTTCGATATGGATGGCACAGTGGTCAATTCGATTGCCGCCGCAGAAAGGGTCTGGGCAGATTGGGCACGCCGGCAAGGTCTCGACGTTGCCGCATTCCTGCCGACGATCCACGGCGTGCGGGCGATCGAGACCATCGCTCGGCTGGCGCTTCCAGGCGTCGATCCGATGCGCGAGGCCGATGCGCTTCTGCAGGCCGAGGCGGCCGATATCGACGGCATCCTTCCGATCGCCGGCGCCGCGGCGTTTCTGGCGTCGCTGCCGCCCGAGCGCTGGGCCATCGTCACGTCCGCGCCGCGCGAGCTGGCTCTCCTGCGCATCGCGGCCGCCGGCATCCCGCTTCCCGCCATCCTTGTCGCGGCCGAGGACGTTTCCCACGGCAAGCCGGCGCCCGATTGCTTCCGGCTGGCGGCCGAGCGGCTGGGCGTCGACGCGCGCGACTGTCTCGTTTTCGAAGATGCGCCCGCCGGAATATCGGCGGCCGAGGCCGCAGGAGCTACGGTCGTGGTGATCAGCGCCACCCACCAGCATCCGTTGCAAACGCCGCACGCCGCGATCGCCTCTTATGACGGGCTAGGCATTACGGTCGACGACCGAGGCTGGGTTGTCCTCGCGGCGGAGCGAGCTGCGGCGTAGGGTGCCCTTAGAAATCGCTGGTCAGGCCTTTCACCTCCCAGTCGCCATAGCGGCCGGGTTCCTTGCCGCCACGCCCGCCGATCTCCCGGGGCACCGCGGCTTCCTGCTGGCGATAGCGTTCGCGCCGTGCTTCCGCCTCCGCCAAAGCGCGGCGGGCTGCCGGCGTCAGCATCTTTTGCGTCGCGCCGTGACCGGGGCCGGCGTTTGTATTACTGGTTTCAGCTGTTTTTTTGGTTTCGTCGATCATCCGATATTCCCGGCGGATTGAAAGTGGCCCCATTTGAAACTGGCCCCATTTGAAACCGGCCCCAATTGAAACACGGCCGCACGTTTCCCATCATATAGCGATGAGCCGATAGCGATCGACCCCTTTTTACGCAGGGCCGGCAGAAACGGGAGCAGACGATGAACACACTTCGCACCGCCATGCTTTTGGCCGCGATGACCGCGCTGTTCATGGGCGTCGGTTATCTGATCGGCGGAACGGGCGGCATGATGATCGCCTTGCTGATTGCCGCCGGCATGAACCTGTTCAGCTATTGGAACGCCGACAAGATGGTGCTGTCGATGAACCGCGCCGTCGAGGTCGACGAAAGGAACGCCCCGGAATATTACGCCATCGTGCAGAGCCTCGCCAGACAGGCCGGCCTGCCGATGCCGAAAACCTATCTGATCGACAATCCGCAGCCCAACGCCTTCGCCACCGGCCGCAACCCGCAGAATGCCGCGGTCGCCGCCACCACCGGGTTGCTGCAGCAACTGTCGCATGAGGAGGTCGCCGCGGTGATGGCGCACGAGCTCGCCCATGTGCAGCACCGCGACACGCTGACCATGACGATCGTCGCCACGCTTGCCGGCGCGATCTCGATGTTCGGCAATTTCGCCTTCTTTTTCGGCGGCAACCGCGACAACAACAATTCCTTCGGCATTATTGGCGTGCTGGTGGCGATGATCGTGGCGCCGTTTGCCGCGATGATTGTGCAGATGGCGATCAGCCGCACCCGCGAATACGAGGCCGACCGGCGCGGCGCCGAGATCTGTGGACAGCCGCTTTGGCTCGCTTCGGCCCTTGACAAGATCGCCCGTGGCGCCGCACGCATCCGCAACCCGGATGCAGAGCGCAATCCGGCGACCGCCCACCTCTTCATCATCAATCCCCTTTCCGGCGAGCGCATGGACAGTCTGTTTTCCACCCACCCGAACACCGACAACCGCATCGCGGCTTTGCAGGCGATGGCGCGGGACATGACATCCGCCCCCGCGCAGCGGCAGGCCCCGATGCCGCGGCAGGCGGACGTGCAGCGCCCGTCGGGCCCGTGGGAGAAGGCCGCCGAGCAGCCTGAGCAGCCGACTGAACCGGCCAGGCCGAAATCCAACCCGTGGGGCCGCAATCCGACCGGACCCAAAGGCCCGTGGTCGTGAGCGAAGCGAAACGCCGGCACCGAATTTCAGGCGATCATGAAAACAATGCAGCGAGCCCCGGCGAGCCCGTCGCCGGCCTTGCCGCGCGTAAGGCGGCGGCACGGCTGCTTGCCGCCGTTATCGATGCCAGGACGCCGCTCGACGGGCTGACCGACCACGAGAACGGCCATCCGCAATACAAGGCGCTCGACCTGCGCGACCGGGCGCTGGTGCGCGCTATACTGGTCACTGCGCTGCGCTTCCGCATGACCATATCAGGGCTGCTGGCCCGTCGCCTGGAAAAGCCGCTGCCGCCCAATGCCACCGCGCTTTCGCATATTCTGCATGTGGCGGCGGCACAGATCCTGTTCCTCGACATTCCCGACAGCGCCGCCGTCGACCTTGCCGTGACCCACGCCAAGTCCGATCCGCGCACAGTGCGCTTCTCCGGTCTCGTCAACGGCGTGTTGCGCACGCTGGCACGGTCCAAGCAGGCCGAGCTGGCTGCAGCGCTTGCCGCCACCGACGAAGCGCCGAAATGGTTTTCCGACCGGCTGAAAGCTGCCTATGGCGCCGATAAGGCCAGGCAAATCCTCGCCGCCCACAGGTATGAGGCGCCGGTCGACTTCACCGCCAAGTCCGATCCCGCGCTGTGGGCCGAGCGGCTCGGCGGCATCGTGCTGCCGACCGGCACGGTGCGCGTGGAGAAACTCAGCGCCTCCGTGACCGAGCTGCCCGGCTTCGAAGACGGTGCCTGGTGGGTTCAGGATGCCGCCGCCAGTCTTCCGGCCCGGCTCTTCGGCGACATCAGGGGTTTGCGCGTCGCCGATCTCTGTGCCGCCCCTGGCGGCAAGACCGCTCAGCTCATTCTCGGCGGCGCCGAGGTCACCGCGATCGATTCCTCGAAGAACCGGTTGGCGCGGCTGTCGCAGAATCTCGAACGGCTTGGTCTGTCCGCGGAGATCGTCCAGGCCGATCTGCTCAAATATCAGCCGGCAGAACTGTTCGACGCCGTTCTCCTCGATGCACCGTGCTCTTCGACCGGCACGGTTCGACGGCATCCCGACGTGCCCTGGACGAAGACGGCTGCCGACGTCGAAAAACTCGCCGAGCTGCAGCGAAGGCTGCTCGCCCGCGCCATCACCCTGGTCAGGCCCGGCGGCCGCATCGTCTTTTCCAACTGTTCGCTCGACCCGCTCGAAGGCGAGGCGCTTCACCGCGCCTTCCTCGCCGGAACGGCTGATATCGTCGACGATCCGGTCCGCCCGGGCGAGATCGCCAGCATCGATCCCTTCCTGACCCCGCAAGGCACGCTGCGCACCACGCCCGCCGATCTGGAGCTCGGCTCACCGGAACGGTCCGGCCTGGACGGCTTCTTCGCCGCCCGGATGCGCAGAGCCGGCTAATGCTGAAAATTTGTCGAGTATTTTAGGAAGAATCCTGCGGAAAACAGGCTGAACGCCAAGGCCTTCATGGAATTCGCCTTCGCATAAGTTCTTGAATCATATAACTTGTCTTCGGGTTGAGGGGCATCAGGAGGGCTTTTGGCGATCGCTGCCGGCAGCACGACGCGTCTATGGACGCTTGTCGCGAAGGAGTTCTGGCGCAAGACGCGCCGGCGCCTGCGTGCCGGGCCGTTCTATCGCTGGCGCTACTCCGGCCGCACACCGGAACGCGTTTTGATCGCTCCGCCGGACCTGCGCCTGGCCGACCCGCAGATCGCGCTCGAGATCTATTATGGCCGCTATCCGCTGTCGGGACATATGGTCGAGACCGGCGGCAAGTCGCCCTTCCAGATCGCCGTGGCCAATCCCGGCTGGCAAAAGGCCCTGCACGGCTTTCGCTGGCTGCGCCATATGCGCGCCGCCGGCACCGAGCTCGCCGCCGCCAATGCCCGCGCGCTGGTCTCCGATTGGATCACTATCCACGGCAGCAACATTTCCGGTGTCGCCTGGGAGCCCGGCACGACGGCCAAGCGCGTCATTGCCTGGCTGCAGCATTCCTCGGTGGTGCTGCAGGGTGCTGAATTTCCCTTATACCGGGCCTTCCTGAAATCGCTGGCCATGCAGCTCCGCTATCTCAGGGCGATGGCACGCGAGATGCCGGACGGCAAGGACAGGCTGCGCGCCCGCATCGCGCTTGCCTTTGCCGCTCTGTCACTGCCGGCGCCGGCATCGGCGCTGCGCGGTGCGACCCGCAACCTCGCCGAGGAGCTCGACCGCCAGATTCTGCCGGATGGCGGCCATATTTCCCGCAATCCGATGGCCGTGCTTGAAATCCTCGCCGACCTTCTGCCGCTGCGCCAGACTTATGCCAATCAAGCCGAAACGCCGCCGGCGGCGCTGATGGGCGCCATCGACCGTATGCTGCCGGCGCTGCGCTTCTTTCGCCACCAGAACGGCAGCCTCGCCCGCTTCAACGGCATGGGCGCGACCATCCACGACCGCATCGCCACCATTCTGCGCCACGACGACACCGCCGGCGCGCCGTTGCTGCACGCGCCGCATTCGGGCTACGAACGTCTCTCCATGGGCGGCGTCACCGTGATCGCCGATACCGGTGCGCCGCCGCCCATCGATGTTTCCAACGCGGCGCACGCCGGATGCCTGGCCTTCGAGCTGTCTTCCGGCCGCCAGCACTATGTCGTCAACGCCGGCGTCGACACCTATGGCGCCGCCGAATTCCGGCCGCTTGCCCGCGCCACGGCCGCCCATTCCACCGCCACCATCAACGACACCTCGTCGGCGCGCTTCAGCCACTCGCTGCGCGTCAACGATCTGCTCGGCACGCCGTTGATTGGCGGCCCGCAGCATGTGCCTTGCAAGCGCATCGACCAGCAAGGCAGCCAGGGTTTTCTGGCCCGCCACGACGGCTATGTCGCGCGCTTGGGCTTCCTGCATGAGCGCGAACTGAAATTGTCGACGAACGGCAATGTGCTCGCCGGCAGGGATCGCATTCTGCGGCCGGGCGGCGCGGCAATCCGCAACAACGGGCGCGATTTCGTCACGGTACGCTTCCATATCCATCCCGACATAGGCCTGCTCCAGGACGAACACGGTCGCCTGGTGCTGACCGCCGATCAGGCCGACACATGGGTGTTCACCTGCACCGAGGTGACGCCCGAGGTCGAGGAATCGATTTATTTCGCCGGTCTTGGCGGCCCGCGCCGCAGCCGGCAGATCGTGCTGGCCTTCAAGGCATCGGAGGTTTCCGAGGTCCATTGGCAACTGACGCGAACGGCGATCGCCGGTCCTCCGGCAAAAAGCTGAGACTGCAGGTGGCAGCGGCGAATGGTCCGAGCCTAGGGCAAAGGATGCTCTGGTAGCTTGATTTCCGGTCGCCATGTGCTACGGCGCGCGGACACTTTCCCAACCAGCCGTGAAAGGCCGCCAGCCCATGGCCGTCGCCGCCAAGAACATTCCCGCGCCCGACCTCGTTCCCGTTCGCCGCGCGCTGCTTTCCGTTTTCGACAAGACCGGGCTCATCGATTTCGCCAGGGCGCTGGCCGCGGCCGGCGTCGAGCTCGTCTCCACCGGCGGCACGGCAAAGGCGATCGCCGAGGCAGGCATGGCCGTACGCGATGTCTCCGACCTTACCGGCTTTCCCGAGATCATGGACGGCCGCGTCAAGACGCTGCATCCGTCCGTGCATGGCGCGCTGCTTGGCGTGCGCGACGATCCCGAACACGCCGCGGCGATGCGCGATCATGGCATCGAGCCGATCGATCTCGTCGTCTCCAATCTCTATCCTTTCGAGGATGTCCGCCGCTCCGGCGCCGCTTACGCCTCGATCGTCGAGAACATCGACATAGGCGGCCCGGCGATGATCCGCGCCTCGGCCAAGAACCACGCATACGTCGCCATCGTCACCGATCCCGAGGACTACGCCTCGGTGCTCAACGCCCTGGAGATGAATTTCGGCTCGCTCTCGCTGGATTTCCGCAAGAAGCTGGCGGCCAAGGCGTTCGCCCGCACCGCCAGCTATGATGCGGCTATCTCCGGCTGGTTCGCCGAAGCGCTGGAGATCGAGCATCCCACCTGGCGCGCCTTCGGCGGCAGGCTGGACCAGGTGATGCGCTACGGCGAGAACCCGCACCAGAGCGCCGGCTTCTACGTCGACGGCGACAAGCGGCCGGGCGTCGCGACGGCGCGCCAGCTTCAGGGCAAGCAGCTTTCCTACAACAATATCAACGACACCGATGCCGCCTTCGAACTGGTCGGCGAGTTCGACCCGGCCCGCTCCGCCGCCGTCGCCATCATCAAGCACGCCAACCCGTGTGGCGTCGCTGAGGGCGCTTCGTTGAAGGCGGCATACGCCAAGGCGCTTGCCTGCGATCCGGTCTCGGCCTTTGGCGGCATTGTCGCGATGAACCGTACCCTCGATGCCGAGGCCGCCGAAGAGATCGTCAAAACCTTCACCGAGGTCATCATCGCGCCGGGCGCCTCGGAAGAAGCAATCCGCATCGTCGCCGCCAAGAAGAATCTGCGCTTGCTTGTCACCGGCGGCCTGCCCGATCCGCGCACGGCCGGCTCCATCGTGAAATCCGTTTCCGGCGGGTTGCTCGTCCAGGGCCGCGACAATGCGGTGGTCGATGACCTCGACCTGAAAGTGGTGACCAGGCGGGCGCCGACGCCGGCCGAAATGGCCGATCTCAAATTCGCCTTTCGCGTCGCCAAGCACGTCAAGTCGAACGCCATCGTCTATGTCAGAGACGGTGCCACCGTTGGCATCGGCGCCGGCCAAATGAGCCGGGTCGATTCCTCACGCATCGCCGCGCGCAAGGCACTCGACGCGGCCGAGGCTGCCGGTCTGGCCGAGCGGCTGACCAAAAATTCTGTCGTCGCCTCGGACGCCTTTTTCCCGTTCGCCGACGGGCTTTTGTCTGCCATCGAAGCCGGTGCTACCGCCGTCATCCAGCCGGGCGGCTCGATGCGCGACGACGATGTCATCGCCGCCGCCGACGCGCACGGCATCGCCATGGTATTTACCGGCGTGAGGCACTTCAGGCATTGATTGCTATGCCGGTGTAGAGGCGTTCTGAGAATTCGCTCCGCTGAGTCGGATGGCGGGGTTTTCGAGAACCGGAGCGGAGCGGACATTGAGTCCGTGAGCACCGGAAGCGCAGAAAATCGCGTCAGGCGACCGGCGGAGTAGAATTATCGAACGTCTCTCACTCCGCCGGCCGGTTGTCCGCGGGATACGGCGTGCGGACCAGGATCGCCAGGCCGACGCCGAGGAACAGCACGATTGCCGCCATGCCTAGCCGTGACGAGCCGCTGGCCAAGGTGATCGTGGCCACCATGAATGGCGCGGCAAAACTGGTCGCCCGCCCGGCCAGCGCATAGATGCCGAAATAGCGGCCTGATTCGGCAGCGGTGACGCTGCGCGCCATGTAGGAGCGCGACGATGCCTGCACCGGCCCGAAGGCAAGCCCGATCAGCAGACCGAAAAAGATGTAGGCTTTTTCGGCCCGTGTACCGAACAACCCGCCGCTATCGGCTCCGGGCATCATCCAGGCACCGAACAGCGTGTAGCCCGGCCCGGTCGAGACGATGCCGATCGTGGCGATGCTGAGCAGGACAAGCGAAATCATCACTATGGTCTTGGAGCCAAGCGCCACGTCGAGGCGTGCGGCAACCAGGCAGCCGACGATGGCGACGACGTTGAGGATGATGCCGAACAGGCCGATCTCGGTGATCGACCAGTGGAACATCGCCGCCGCAAAGGCACCGCCCAGCGCAAGCAACGCATTGACGCCATCCTGGTAGATCATGCGGGCGACGAGAAAGCGGAAGATGCCGCTGCGCTTGCGTATTTCGCCCAGCGTCGATTTCAGTTCCGACAGTCCCTCGCGCACCGCCGGTCGAAGGGGAATGCCCTTCGCGGCATCCGGTGTGAAAAAGAACATTGGCAGGATGAACAGGAAATACCAGGCCGCTGACAGGGGTCCGGTCGCCCGTGCGTCCTCGCCGAGTTTCGGATCGAGCCCGAGGACCGGGTCGAGGCCGACGATGGTCTTGCCGGTTTCCGGTGAACTGGCCATGAAGGCGACGACGAAGATCAGAACGATCATGCCGCCGAGATAGCCTAGACCCCATGCCATATTCGAGATTCGGCCGATTTCGCTCTTCGGCACCAGACGCGGCATCATCGAATCGTTGAAGACGGTCGAGAATTCCGCCGCGACCGAGGCCAGCGAGAAGAACAGCACGACCAGGAAAAGGTTCGAACCGGGAGCAGCGAACCACAGTAGGCAAAGACTGGTGATCTTGATCGCGGCGAAGAGTGCGATCCACGGTTTTCGCGGGCCGGTCTGATCGGCGATCGAGCCGAGGATCGGTGACAGCACGGCGATCGCCAGACCCGCCGCGGCGATGCCGTAACCCCATGCCGCCTGGCCCGTTTCCGGATCGCTCGCCATGCGCGAGACGAAGTAGGGCCCGAAGATAAAGGTGGTGATGACCGTGAAGAATGGCTGTGCTGCCCAGTCGAACAGCATCCATCCCCGGATGCCGCGTTCCGGCGCTCGCTGCACTGCTACCTCGGCCATATGCCCTCCCACGAACGGCGCCCCGAAGTGGGGCACCGTTTCGCTCTATAGCGCAGTTCTTGCCGGCAATCGCGCGCGATTTGGAAGACTTCTCACAGCGCCGTCAGGTCGCTGATCAGCCCCGACGCCACGGACAGCCGCGACACGGTGATGTCGCCGCCCTCGGTCAGCGCCTGCAGCCGCTCGCGGATGCGCCCGACCCTCTCGCCGCCGGCCTCCAGCCATGCCGCCACCGGGTCCGCCGCGTTGGCATGGCCGGTGAGCGCCGCCACCGCGATGCCGCGCCTGGCCGCGCCGATCGTGTCGGTGGCGCGGGAAAGCGCCAATTGATCATAGTAGTCGGACGGCGCGATCGAGCGCGCCGCATCCTCGACGCGCGGAATGCGGAACGCATCGCTGACCGCGAAAAACGCCTGCGCAGCGACGACAATGTCGGCGTTCGCCGCTCGGGCCGTCAGCGCGATGTCGGGGACGACGCCCGCCACATCAGTCAGCGCCAGCTGTTCGGCCAGCCTTTCGGGCGCACCGCCCTTGGCCAGACCATGCCGCCGCTCCTCGATCCGCTCGCGCGAGAAGGCCGGCAGCAGCGAAACCAGCTTCGGCTCCAGTGCCCTGCGCGCGTCCTGCAACTCGGCGATCCGTTGGCCGAGCGGTGCGGTGCTGGTATCGTTCTTGAGATACCAGCCGCTGGTCACATAGGTAAGCCGGCTAACCGCCTGATAGAGGTCGAGCTGCACCTGTCCGTCGATCTGATTGTCGAGAGCGTCGATCTGGCGATAGAGCGCCGGCAACCCGAAGCCGTCGCGCGCCACGGCGAAGGTCCGGACCACGTCGGCGGCACTTCGGCCGGTCGCTTCCTGCAGCCTGTTGACGAAGGATGGGCCGCCGCGATTGACCAGATCGTTGGCGACGACACGGGCGATGATTTCGCGGCGCAGGCGATGGCCGTGGATCTCGGCCGAGTATTTCTTCGCCATACGGTCCGGAAAGTAGCCCATCAGGTCACGGTCGAAATGCGGATCGTCCGGCACGTCGCTGGCGACGATGTCGGAAAACAGCACGATCTTGGCATAGGCCAGCAGCACGCCGAGCTCGGCCCTGGTCAACGGCTCACCGCGCGCCTCGCGCTCGGCAAGGGCTGTCGGCGACGGCAGAGCTTCGACATTGCGGTCGAGCAGACCGCGCGCCTCGAGCGCTGCCATGAAACGGCTCTGATGGGCGATGTCGGCAAGGCCGCGCTTGCGGGCAAGGGACAGCGCCAGCGTCTGTTCGTAATTGTTGGACAGCACCAGCGCGCTCACCTCGTCGGTCATCTCGGCAAGAAGCTTGTTGCGCGCTGGGCGGGTCAGCGCCCCTTTGCGCATGGCGGAAGCCAGCGCGATCTTGATGTTGACTTCGACGTCCGAGCAGTTGACGCCGCCCGAATTGTCGATGGCGTCGGAATTGCAGCGCCCGCCATTCAGCCCGAACTCAATGCGGGCCCGCTGCGTCACGCCGAGATTGGCGCCCTCGCAGATGACCTTGGCGCGCACTTCGAGCGCGGTCACCCGAATAGCATCGTTGGCGCGATCGCCGACATCCTGGTTGGTTTCCGTCGATGCCCTCAGATATGTGCCGATGCCGCCGAACCATAAAAGGTCGACCGGCGCCTTGAGAATGGCGCTCATGATCTCGACCGGCGAAGCGGTCGTCTTGCCGAGGCCGATCGCCGCGGCCGCGGCCGGCGGCAGCGTGATCGATTTCTGGCTGCGCGAGACGATGATGCCGCCTTCGGACAGTTTCGTCTTGTCATAGTCCTGCCAGCTCGACCGGGTGAGGGCGAACATACGCCGGCGCTCGGCCATCGAAGCCGCCACGTCGGGAGCGGGATCGATGAAGATGTCGCGATGGTCGAAAGCGGCGATCAGCCGGGTCTGCTCGGACAGGAGCATGCCGTTGCCGAACACGTCGCCCGACATGTCGCCGACGCCAACGACGGTGAAGGGCGTGGTCTGGATATCGCGGTTCATCTCGCGGAAATGCCGCTTGACTGCTTCCCAGGCGCCCTTGGCGGTGATGCCCATCTTCTTGTGGTCGTAGCCGGCCGAGCCGCCGCTGGCGAAGGCGTCGTCGAGCCAGAAGCCGTGCTTCTCGCTGATGGCATTGGCGGTGTCGGAGAAGGTCGCCGTGCCCTTGTCGGCGGCGACGACGAAATAGGGATCGTCCTGGTCGCGGCGCACCACGCCAGCTGGCGGAATGACGCCGTCCAGTCCGATATTGTCGGTGATCGACAACAGGCTGGAAACGTAATTTTTGTAGGCGGACGCGCCGGCGTCGAAGATGGCGTCGCGGCCGGCGCCCATCGGCAGCTTCTTCGGATAGAAGCCGCCCTTGGCGCCAACCGGCACGATCACCGCATTCTTGACCTGCTGCGCCTTGACCAGACCGAGCACCTCGGTGCGGTAGTCCTGCGCGCGGTCCGACCAGCGCAGACCGCCGCGGGCGACCGGGCCGAAGCGCAGATGCACACCCTCGACCTCGGAGCCGTAGACGAAGATCTCCCGCCACGGCCGCGGCGCCGGCAGGCCGTCGACCGCTTGCGAGTCGAGCTTGATCGCCAGCGACTGGCCCTTCTCCTTCAGATCGGGAACGAAATGATTGGTGCGTAGCGAGGCTTCGATCAGGTTTAGGTAGCGACGGATGATGGTGTCGTCATCGATGTTGGGAACCTCTTGCAACGCATCCCTGATCTTGGCCTTGAGGTGTTTGGCCGCGACTATTCCTTCCGTCTCCGCCGTCGGTCCGAGGCGGGCGACGAACAGCTCATGCAGGCCACGCGCGATCTCCGGATAGCGGTTGAGCGCGGCGGCAATGAAATCCTGGCTCTGCGGGATTCCTGCCTGCTGCAGATAGCGGCCATAGGCGCGCAGGATGGTGATCTCGCTCGACCAGAGGCCGGCGGTCTGGGCAAGGCCATTATAACCGTCATTGTCGATCTCGCCGCGCCAGACGGAAAGGAACGCGTCCTCGAACAGCGCGCCGCGGTCGCCAAGGTCGATCGGCTTGCCGTAGCTGTTTTCGAGCTCCATGTCGTGGATGAAGACCATGCCCGGCTGATCACTATTGATCATGCCGGAAGCCTCGTGCCCGACCTCGAAGGTGCGCTCGCTGATAACGCGGAAGCCGATGTTCTCCAGCACCGGCACCCGCCGCGACAGCGCCACCGGGCTGCCATGGTGATAGATCTTCAGCGCCGCCTGATGCGGTTCCTGGTTGGCATGACGGTAGTAGTCGATGGCGATCGGATTGGCCGCGCTGATCCTGGCGATGCGCCCGGCATCGGCCAACGCCTCCGCCGGCGAGAAGCTGTCGCGATAGCTTCCCGAAAAGCGCGAGGCGATCGCCGTGAGCGCCGCATCGGCGCCGGTCTCTTCCGCGGTCTCGCGCAGAATGTCGTCCCAGGTCCGCACGATGGCGCGGATCGCTGCCTCGATCGTCGCCTGGTCGACCTTCGGCGTCCTGCCGCCGGAACGGCCGATGATGAAATGGACACGAGCCAGCCCGCCTTCCGGAAAGGCGGGGTAGTAGGCCGACAGCCGGCCTTGGAACACCGTCTTCAGATAGGTGCCGATCTTCTCGCGTACGACGCTGTCGTAGCGGTCGCGCGGCACGAAGACGAGGATCGAGACGAAGCGGTCGAACTGATCGGCGCGCACCAGCGCTCTGACGCGTGGCCGCTCGATCAGCCCCAGAATGGCTTCGGCGTGCTTGCGCAGGATCGGCACCGGGACCTGGAACAGCTCGTCGCGCGGATAGCTCTCCAGCACGTTGATCAGTGCCTTGCCGGAGTGATCTTCAGGGTTGAAACCGGATTTGGCGATGATGGTTTCGGCTTTCGACCTGAGATAAGGGATCTTCATCACCGAGCGCGTGTAGGCGGTCGAGGTGAACAGGCCGACGATGCGCAACTCGCCGGCAAGCACGCCCTTGGAGGTGTAGGTCTTGATGCCGATGTAATCGAGATAGATGCGGCGATGTACGGTCGATTTGGCGTTGGCCTTGGTGACGATCAGCGGTTCCGGCCCGTGCAGGAAGGCGCGGATTTCCGGCGTCGTCGACACCGCTTCGGTGCCGCGCCGCAGCACCAGCACGTCGGGATCGGAGAGGATGCCGAGGCCGGGCTTTTCGGTGCGCTCCAGCATGCCGCTCTTCTCGCCGCCGGTATATTTGAACTCGCGCATGCCGAGGAAGGTGAAGTTGTCGTCGCGCAGCCATTCGAGGAAGGCGATCGCCTCAGCGACGTGGGCCTTGTCGAGCGGCACCGGAGCGTAGCGAAACTCCGAGATTGCCTGGTCGAGGCGGGCCAGCATCGGCTTCCAGTCGGTGACAGCGGCGCGCACCTGGCCCAATATTTTTTTCAGCCGCTCGGCCAATGCGTCGGCCTGATCGGCCGAAAGACGGGCGATATGGACGTGGATGGCGCTCAGCCGCTCATGACTGTGATCACCCTTGGCGAACCCGCCATCGCCGAGGATTTCGTCAACGCCGCTCTTGCCGTGCCTGACGACGATGACCGGGTGAGTGACCAGCAGCGGTTCGCCGGCGCTCTCGGTGATCTCGCCGAGGACGGAATCGAACAGGAACGGCATGTTGTCGTTGACGACGGTGATCACGGTCATCGGCCTGCCTTGGCGGACGACACCGGAATCGACCTCTATGGCGACGAGGCAATCGCCCTTCTTGTGCCTGGCGACGGCGCGTCCGGCGAGATCGGCGGCGCGTTCGAGGGCGGCGACATCATAGGCGGCGACATCTTCGGCCGGCGCTCGGGCCAGCAGGTAATCGGCAAGCCTGCCGGGTTTCTCGCTGCCCTTGGCCGTGCTCATCTTTTTTAACACGCTTGCGGATTTCAGGCCGGCCATGTCGCTAGTCCCTCCCGTCATATGTTTTATAACTATGGTAGCAGATGGCCGATATTGGCGACAAAGGTTTGACCGCTTTCGACGAAATGTCGGAATTCGGCAGCAAATCACCGACCAACAAGGAAAAACAGCCCATGGCGGGAAAAATCACTGCACTTGACCTCGCACCTGCGGAACTGAGCGAAGCGACAAAGGGCTATCTCGCCAAATGCGAGGAGAAGCTCGGCCTCGTTCCCAACGTGCTTTTGGCATACGCTTTCGACGAGACGAAGCTGCGCGCCTTCACCGATATGTACAATGATCTGATGTTGGGCCAATCCGGCCTGTCCAAGCTGGAGCGTGAGATGATCGCAATCGCCGTCTCCTCCATCAACCATTGCTACTATTGCCTCGCCGCCCATGGCGCGGCGGTGCGCCAGCTTTCCGGCGATCCGGCTTTCGGCGAGATGATGGTGATGAATTTCCGCGCCGCCGACCTTTCCGCGAGACAGAAGGCGATGCTTGAATTCGCGGTGAAGCTGACCGAGCAGCCGGCGAAAATCGTCGAGGCCGACCGTGCAACGCTGCGTGAGGCCGGCTTTTCCGATCGCGACATCTGGGACATCGCCTCGACCGCCGCCTTCTTCAACATGTCGAACCGGGTGGCGGCGGCGGTCGACATGCGGCCGAACGATGAATACCACGCGATGGCAAGGTGAGGTGCGAGTCAACCGAACAGTATGCTATTGCGCATTCTCATTGCGTCTTTGCCGGTTTGGCCCGATGATCGCCCTGCGGCATGACCGCATCCCGGTTGATGCCGCCGATCAACGGAGGAGAACATGGCGAAATTTCTCTATGTGTATCATGGCTCGGGCAAGATGCCGACCGAGGAGGCCGAGCGGCAAGCAGCGATGGATGCCTGGAACGGCTGGTACGGCAAGCTTGGTTCGGCCGTGGTCGACGGCGGCAATCCGGTCGGCATGTCGAAGACCGTGCTGCCCGGCGGTAAGGTCGAGAACAATGGCGGCAGCAATCCGACCGCCGGTTACACAATCATCGAAGCGAAAGACATCGACGATGCCGTCGACAAGGCCAAGGAGTGCCCTATCCTGAGGGACCCGGGTTTCAGCGTCGAGATCGCGCCGATCATCGAGGTGATGTGACGCTCAGGATCGAGCCGCAATCGCCGCCGCGGCACCCGCCATGGTGGTGGCGCTGACGCGGTTGGCGATCTTCATTGCCCGCTTGCTCTTCAGCAGTTTTCGCGCCTGCGCTGCCGCAAGCACCCAGGTCAGATCGATGGCGACCAGAACCACGGCCATGGTCAGCGTCAGCTCGATCCAGCCGACGACCGTCACCGAGGCGAGATCGATGATGGTCGGCAGCAGCGCCAGGTAGAACATCATGATCTTGGGATTGCCGAGCGTCACCGCCATGCCGGCAAAGAACAGTTTGACGGCCGACTCATCGCGCGGCATCTCGCCCTCGCGGGCCTCGACCGGGGCCGTCCACATCTTCCAGGCTAGGTAGGCGAGATAGGCGACGCCGACCCATTTCAGCACGACAAAGGCGAGATGGAAGGTCTGCGCCACCACCGCCAGCCCGAACACCGCCAGCGACAGCCAGATACCCTCGCCGATCCACATGGCGAGCAGGAACGGAAACACATCGCGAAAACCCTTTGCGATGACCCGCGCTACCAGAGCGGCAATCGAGGGGCCGGGCGAGCCAGCGGCGACGAAAAGGGCGGCGGCGAAGATCAGAAGCGAGGTGAAGTGCATGTGAGTGCCTTCGAGCATCAGAGTGCCAAGGATATCCGATCGGCGGCGATTTGGCACCCCTGCAGCTTGCAGAGAACTTTGCCCTCTGAACAGGCGGCGGCGCTGCCCCTCATCTGGCTGCCGCCATCTTCTCCCCGTGAACGGGGAGAAGGACGCCGTCATCGACGGTTCCGTCAACTACCAGCGTTGCAAAAAATGAACGCCGAGGGTGCGGTCAGCGGTCTTCTCCCCGTTCACGGGGAGAAGGTGCCGGCAGGCGGATGAGGGGCAGCGCCGACCTCCCTTCAATGAGACGTCGCCCTTACGCCGCGCCGACCACTTTCGCCGACTTCTCAAAACGCTTGCGCTCGTTCGGGTCGAGGTAGAGCTTGCGCAGGCGAATGGTCTTCGGCGTCACTTCGACCAGCTCGTCGTCCTGGATCCAGGCCAGCGCGCGTTCGAGCGTCATGCGGATCGGCGGCGTCAGCTTCACCGCCTCATCCTTGCCGGCGGCACGGATGTTGGTCAGCTTCTTGCCCTTCAGCACGTTCACTTCGAGGTCGTTGTCGCGTGAATGGATGCCGATGATCATGCCCTGATAGACCTTGACGCCCGGATCGATGACCATCGGACCGCGGTCTTCCAGGTTCCACATGGCATAGGCCACTGATTCACCCTGTTCGTTGGAGATCAGCACGCCGTTGGTGCGGCCCGGCAGCTCACCCTTGTAAGGCTCGTAGGCATGGAACAGCCGGTTCATCACAGCGGTGCCGCGCGTGTCGGTCAACAGTTCCGACTGGTAGCCGATCAGGCCGCGCGTCGGCGCGTGGAAGACGATGCGCTGGCGGTTGCCGCCTGAGGGGCGCAATTCGACCATCTCGGCCTTGCGCTCCGACATCTTCTGCACGACGACGCCGGCATGCTCCTCGTCGACGTCGATGACGACTTCCTCGACCGGCTCCAGCAATTCGCCGTTGTCACCCTGCTGCATGACGACCCGCGGACGCGACACGGCGATCTCAAAACCTTCGCGGCGCATCGTCTCGATCAGAACGGCAAGCTGCAATTCGCCGCGGCCGGAGACGAAGAACGAATCCTTGTCCGGCGATTCCTCGATCTTCAGCGCGACATTGCCTTCGGCCTCGCGCAGCAGGCGGTCGCGAATGACGCGGCTGGTCACCTTGTCGCCTTCGGTGCCGGCCAGCGGGCTGTCGTTGACGAGGAACGACATCGTCACGGTCGGCGGATCGATTGGCTGCGCATGTAGCGGTTCGGTCACCGACAGGTCGCAGAACGTGTCGGCGACGGTGCCTTTCGACAGGCCGGCGATGGCGACGATGTCGCCCGCCTGCGCCTCGTCGATCGGCTGGCGCTCGAGCCCGCGGAAAGCAAGGATCTTCGAGATACGGCCGGTTTCGACCTGCGTCCCGTCATGATGCAGCACTTTAACTGCCTGGTTGGATTTCAGCGTGCCGGATTCGATGCGGCCGGTGATGATACGGCCGAGGAACGGATTGGCCTCCAGTATGGTGCCGATCATCCGGAACGGGCCGGGATGAACGGTCGGCGCCGGCACATGCTTGATGACGAGGTCGAACAGCGGCGCCAGGCCCTGGTCCTTCGGACCTTCGGGGTTTTCCGAGACCCAGCCGTCACGGCCTGAACCGTAAAGGATCGGGAAGTCGAGCTGCTCGTCGGTCGCGTCGAGCGCTGCAAACAGGTCGAACACCTCGTTGACCACCTCGACGTGGCGGGCGTCCGGCCGGTCGATCTTGTTGATGACGACGATCGGCTTCAATCCGACCTTGAGCGCTTTGCCGACGACGAATTTGGTCTGTGGCATCGGCCCTTCGGCGGCGTCCACCAGCACGATGGCCGAATCCACCATCGACAGGATGCGCTCGACTTCACCGCCGAAATCGGCGTGGCCGGGGGTGTCGACGATGTTGATGCGGGTGTCCTTCCAGTCGACCGAGGTCGCCTTGGCCAGGATGGTAATGCCGCGTTCTTTTTCGAGGTCGTTCGAATCCATGGCGCGCTCGGCGACGCGCTGGTTGTCGCGGAACGAGCCGGACTGTTTCAGGAGCTGGTCGACGAGGGTGGTTTTTCCATGGTCGACGTGCGCGATGATCGCGATATTACGAATTTTCATGTTGTGGTCTCGGGAGCGTTGCAGGCAGCAGGCCAAAAGGCGCTGCCTCTTTCGGTTGGGCGGCTCATACAGGGTTTTTCGCAATTGCGAAAGAGGAGGCGGGCCACCAAATACATGGTCACCAAATCTTAAGCGTCTTGGTGTGAAATGGAATTATTAACCAAAGCGGAACCTTTCGCGGTCGGGACAGTTCAAATTTCATGAGCAATACGGGCATCAAATACCGGCCAATCCTCGCCTGGGCGGCCCTTGCCGTCATCCTCGCGGCAGGTGCCGCGCAGTCGGCCGCGACGTTGAAGGACACACGGCCTGCCCTGCCGTCCGACACACGAACGGCGGAGCAGTTGTTTGCCGATGCTCCCGATGGCGTCGACCCGGTGGTGACCGGACCGGTTAGCGCCGCCTTCAAGCAAAGGCAGGAGGCTGCAAACTGCGACAGCGCGGTTTGGCCCAAAATTCCGACCGTTTGCTATCCAGACTGAGGACCGCCGACGGCGGTCGTCATCCCGAGATACCGTTCCGCTGCGATCCTGCACGCCCCCCTCTGCCCTGCCGGGCATCTCCCCCACGAGGGGGAAGATCGGTCGTGGCCGCCGCTTTCGCCAACCTCCGTTGCAGGCGCGACCGGAGCGCCCAAGCGGCCAATCTCCCCCGTGTGGGGGAGATGTCCGGTAGGACAGAGGGGGGGCGCTGTCCCGCCTGCGTTTTGGCCATCATTGAAGCCAGTCCCCTCACGCCGACTGCACCGGGTCGAGCGTGACCTTATAGAGTTCATTGTCGTCGCGATCCATCAGCCGCACCGTCATCTGTTCAGTGGCGCCGTCGATATCGACGAGGCCGAAGAACTGCAGGCCGGCTGACGGTGGGAGATTCTGCCCCTGTTCGGCGGTTGGCGCCTTGATGAATTTCAGCTCCGGGCCGAAGGTCATGTCGAAATCATTGGGTCCATATGTGCCGGCGTGGAGCGGACCCGAAACAAATTCCCAGAACGGATTGAAGTCCTGGAACTGCGCCTTATCAGGATTGTAGTAATGCGCTGCCGTATAGTGCACGTCGGCGGTAAGCCAGACGGTGTTGGTGATGCCGGCATTCTTTATATAGCGAAAGAGGTCGGCAATCTCCAACTCGCGGCCCTTGGCTGGGCCAGTGTCGCCATTGCTGACGGCCTCGGCGCCGGCCTTCTTGGTGGCGTCGTTCCAGACGACGAGACCGAGCGGCATGTCGGCGGCGATGATTTTCCAGGTCGCGTTGGAGGTTGCCAGTTCGCGCTTCAGCCACTTCGTCTGCTGTTCGCCGAGAATGCGCGATTGCGGCGTCACCGTATCCTGCATGCCAGGACTATTGGAGCCGCGATAGGAACGCATGTCGAGGAAGAACACGTCGAGCAGCGGCCCATAGTCGATCTTGCGATAGACGCGGCCCGGTTCCGACGGCTCGTAGCGGATCGTCGTCATCTCGTGGAAGGCGCGTGCCGCGCGTGCCGCCAGCACGTGGACGTTTTTTTCCGAGTAGCGGTCGTCGGCGCTCAGGTCCTTCGAATCCGACCAGTTGTTCACCACCTCGTGGTCGTCCCACTGGTAGAACGTCGGGCAGATGGCGTTGAGCCCCAGAACGTTCTTGTCCATCATGTTGTACTTCCACTGGCCGCGGTACTCGTCCAGCGTCTCGGCAACCTTGCGCTTTTCGTCGATGAGGACTTTGTTCTTCCACTTGCTGCCACCGGAAAGGTCGACCTCGTCCTTCATCGGGCCGTCGGCATAGATGGTATCGCCGGAATGCAGGAAGAAGTCGGGCGTATGCTTGCCGATCGTGGCATAGGTCTTCATGCCGGTGTCGTCGATGCCCCAGCCCTGGCCGGCGGTATCGCCCGACCAGGCGAAGCGAATGTCGCGCTTCGAGGCCGGCGCCGTGCGGAAGCGGCCGACGATCGGCTCGGAGACGGCGTTGATGTCGGCAAGATCGGCCGCGATCATGCGGTAGAAGATATCCTGATCGGAGGCGAGTTCGGTGAGCAGCCGCTTTACGGTGTAATCGCTGGCCGGCGACGTATCGAGCGGCGCAAGACGGACGGCGTTGGCGAAATCTTCCGTCGACGATACTTCGAACATGACACGCGAAGGGCGGTCGGTGCGGGTCCACACCACGCCGCTGGTTGCGTCGACATCGCCCGACTGGATGCCATGGGTGAAGGCGGGCCGCTGATTTGCGCGGGAATAATAGGAAAGCGCGAGGCCCGATATGCCGACGAGGCCGGCGGCGCTCGCGGACGTGACGAAGGCGCGCCGGGTCATCGAAATCTTGTTCATGGCTGTCTCCTGGATGGCGTTGAACGGCGCCGCCAAGGTCCAGCCTCAATGTTTCAGGCACATCTCGAAACGATGAACGTTTTCTGACAATCGACAGGCTGGCGAATCTTCCCCCTTGAGGGAGGGATTGCGCTCAGCCGTCACAGCTCAAGCCGCCTGCGGTTCCGGCTCGAAGGCCGGACGGCTGGTGTTGATCAGCAGCGAGATGCAGGCTGCGGCTATTGCCGTCATGCCGGCGATGAGGAAGGCAAGCTCGTAATTGCCCTGCAATTCACGCATGGTGCCGCCGAAGAAGGCGGCCGCCGCCGCACCCACCTGATGGCCGGCGACGATCCAGCCGAAGACGATCGGCCCACTGCGGTCGCCGAACGCCTCGTTCGACAGCCTGAGCGTCGGCGGCACGGTGGCGATCCAGTCCAATCCGTAGAGCACGGCGAAGATGATCAGACTGGTCGACGAGAAGCCGGAATAAGGCAGATAGATCAGCGACAGGCCGCGGATGCCATAATAGACGCCGAGCAGCTTGCGCGGGTCGAAGCGGTCGGTGAGCCAGCCCGACAGCGTCGTGCCGATCAGATCGAAGATGCCCATCAGCGACAGCAGGCCGGCGGCTTGCACCTGACCGATACCCATGTCGCCGCAAAACGCGATCAGGTGCGTGCCGACCAGTCCGTTGGTGGTGAAGCCGCAGATGAAGAAGGTGGCGAACAGATACCAGAACACGCGGGTGCCTGCGGCACGACGCAGCGTGCTGAGCGTTTGCATGAGGAAATTGCCCTGCGAGGCCGGCGGAACCGGCGGCACGTCGTCGGCGTCAGCACCGTAGCGCACCATGCCGATCGAAGCCGGACGCTCCGGCACCAGCAGCCAGACCAGCGGCACCAGGCAGGCGGTGGCGACCGCAACGGCGATGGCGACCGGCTTCCAGCCGCCCGACTGGGCGAGCGCGGCGAGCAGCGGCAGGAACACCAGGAGGCCGGTGGCGGCGGAGGCCGACATCAGTCCCATCACCAGGCCGCGATTGGTCTTGAACCAGCGGTTGACGATGGTGGCGCCGAGCACCGTGGCGACCGCGCCGGAACCGACGCCGGAGAATACACCCCAGGTGAGAAGCAGATGCCACGGCTCGGTCATCAACAGGCTGAGCGCTGTCGAACCCGACATCACCACCAGCGACGCCAGCAGCGTGCGGCGCAGCCCGACCCGTTCCATCAGTGCCGCGGCAAACGGCCCGGTCAGGCCGTAGAGGAAGATGCCGATGGCCGCGGCGAGCGAGACGACATCGCGCCGCCAACCGAAACTCTCCTCCAGCGGCAGCATCATGACGGCCGGAGCCGATCGCAGGCCCGCTGCGATCAGCAGGCAAAGGAAAATGACGGCAACAACGACGAACGCGTAGCGCTGGCCAAAGGGACGGGATTGAGCTATCATGTTACTGACCGGTACGTTGCAATTACACCTAGGTATACGTACCGATCGGTAACATTGTCAAGCAGGCAACGGCACGTCCTAAATGAAAAGAATTGAACCAACGATCAAAGCGGATGAGCCGCCCCGCGCGGGCGAAAAAATCCTTCGCGTTGCCCGCGACCTGTTCTACCGGCAAGGCATCAGGGCGGTCGGCGTCGATGAGATCGTACGGCGTGCCGGCGTCACCAAGCCCAGCCTCTATCGCAGCTTCCCTTCCAAGGACGAATTGGCCGCGTCCTATCTGCGGCAATACGACCTCGAGTTCTGGGCCCGCTTCGACGAGGCGGTGGCTGCCCATCCCGGCGATCCGCGGGCGCAGATCGCCGCCTTCCTGACCCGCATCGGCAAGCGCACGCAAAAGCCGGACTATCGCGGCTGCGGCATGACCAATGCGGCCGTCGAATATCCCGAGCACGGCCATCCGGCCCGCGTGGTGAGCGAGGCCAATAAACAGGAATTGCGACGACGCCTGCGCGCCATGGCGGCGACAATGGGTGCCGGCGACGCCGATACGCTGGGCGACGGGCTGCTGCTTCTGATCGAGGGCGCCTATATCAGCGGCCAGCTGTTCGGTGCCGGCGGACCGGCCAAGTCTGTGGCCCGGAACGCCGACCTGCTGATCGAAGCGAGCTTGAAGAAATAGCGTTTAACGATACCGTGCGGCAGCCTCGAAACGGAGTTGTCCGCGATGCGTAGCCTTTTGACGATCCCGCTTGCCCTTACCGGCCTCTGCCAAGCTGCCCAGGCCGGCGACATTTCCAGCGCCTACACCGATCTCGACTGGAAGAAGGGCTGTGTGACCTACGCGCAGGCGCAAGAAGGCGAAGGCGACTGGGCCAGTCTTGTCTGCTCGGGCTATCGCGGCTACCCGGTACTGATCTCTTACGACGATGCCCGGGAATCGCTGTTCTACGGTTTTCCGCCCAGCGACATGACCGCGGTCTGGGAAAGTTTTATCGCCTTCAATTCGACTGCACCGAAACTCGAATGGCGCATCGAGACGAACGGCGATCTCGCCATCCCTTTCGCGGTCATCCACCGTCGCTCGATCAGCAATCCTCAGGGCGAGAACAAACCGACAGAAGTGCTGGTCGTCGCCAAGGTCGCCCAACCGGAGAACTATGAGGGCTGCACCGTCGGCCTCGTGCTGGCCACCGGCGACCCCAGCGCCAACGACCAGGCCCGCAAGCTCGCCGACGAGAAGGCACGGACCTTTGCCTGCGGCAAGGACAAGCGAGTGGTGATCGGCAACACGCCCGATTTCGGCCGCGTCGATAACTGACTTCGTCATCCCTGGGCGGAGCGACGCGAAGCGGAGCGCAGACCCTGGGATCCATTCCGTGACATCAACCGAAGTGCGCAGCGGACCAGAATTCTGCACCGCTGCGGCGCTTTGACGTCACGGCATGGATCCAGGGGTCTGCGCTGCGTCGCTACGCTCCTTGCTCCGCCACAGGATGACGAAGCTGAGGGTGCCAACCTCCACGGTTGCGAGAGCCCATTTCTTCGGACACTTCAGGAGTTTCGGCTACTTGCTTGCCTTGGCCCGCTCGATCGCCTCGACGATCATCTTCTTGGCGTAGGCGGCGTCGTGCCAGCCCTCGATCTTCACCCATTTGCCGGGTTCGAGATCCTTGTAGTGCTCGAAGAAGTGCTGCACCTGCTGGCGGGTGATGTCGGGCAGGTGCGTGTATTCGGTGACGTTCTCGTAGCGCAGCGTCAGCTTGGGCGATGGCACCGCGATGATCTTTTCGTCCAGACCGGAATTGTCCTCCATCACCAGCACGCCGATCGGCCGCACATTGATGACGCAGCCCGGCACCAGCGCGCGCGTGTTGCAGACCAGCACGTCGATCGGGTCGCCGTCACCTGACAGCGTGTGCGGCACGAAGCCGTAATTGCCGGGATAGCGCATCGAGGTGTGGAGGAAGCGGTCGACGAACAGCGTGCCGGCCTCCTTGTCCATCTCGTACTTGATCGGCTCGCCGCCGATCGGCACCTCGATGATGACGTTGATGTCCTCCGGCGGGTTCTTTCCGATGGCAATGGCTTCGATACGCATGGCTTTTGTCCCTCTTTCGATAGGAGACCGATAGCGGGCAGCGGCGCATGGTGCAATGCGGCGAATGGTACTGAGGAGATCATGACTTCGTATCCCAGGGCGAAGTAAACGCGAAGCGGAGCGCAGACCTTGGGATCCATTCCGTGACATCAGTCGAGGAATGCAGCGGCGCAGAATGAAAGCAGCGATCCCCTCCGCTCTGTTCGGCATCAGAGGTTCTGCACCGTCGCTACGCTCTAAAGTTATGGCATGGATCCCAGGGTCTCCGCGACGTCGCTTCGCTCCTGCCCGCCCTAGGATGACGAAGCTAAGTCATTCCCAGACGAAGGCGACCTTCTTCAACGCCTTCTGCTCGAAGATCTCGACGCCCTCGGCGACGTCGCGGCCGCCGGCGCCGGCATAGAAGGTGAGCGCGTTCTGATTGTCTTCCAGCGCCCACACCACCATGCCTTTCAGGCCGTGATCCGCCAATCGCGCCCGTGCGGCCGAGAATAGCCGGCTGCCCAATCCGATGCCCTGATATTCCGGGCGCACGTAAAGTTCATAGATCTCGCCCTGCTGCTTGAGCTCGCGGGCGCGATTCTTGCCGATCGTGGCATAGCCAGCGACCTTGCCGCCAATCTCGACGACCAGGACGGTGGCGGCACGACGGATGGCGTTCGCCCACCAGTCGGCACCGCGGCGGTTGATCATCGATGTCAGCGTGCGATGCGGGATGATGCCGGAGTAAGCGCCGCGCCAGGCCAGCAGGTGCACGTCGGCGATGGCGCTTGCGTCGCGCGGCTCGGCTTTCCTGATGTCGATGCTCAGCGTCTTCATGATTGGTTAACCATAAACCCGCATCGCCCGATTGCAAGAGTCCGGTCAGCGGCTCCCAAGCTTTCGCACAGACGATGGACGTGCCGTTGAGTGCCGAAGGAAGCCGTTCGTAACGACTCAGATTTCGACCAGATGGTCGTCCAGCTCGTTACTGTCGCCGGTAGAAACCGGGAAGTGCTCGGCCAGCACCGCACCCGTCGCTTCGATCACCTTGATGAAGCCGTCGGCGAGACGATCGTTGCGGGCATGCGCGGTAAGGTCGCGGACGACGCTGTCCCAGACATCCTGGCCGACACGGCTGTCGATGCCGCTGTCGGCGATCACTTCGGCATACTGCTCGGCAATCGAAACGAACACCAGCACCCCGGTGCGCGCCGCGGTGCGGTGGACGTTGCGGGCGAGGAACTGCTTTATCGCATTGGCATGCGCAGCCTGGTAACGCAGCCGCCTCGGCACCAGGTGGATGCGAAAGCCGGGCACCGCCCACAACAGGACAAGCACCGAGGCCAGCGCCAGAAGCTGCACGATGACGAAATGCGGCACGCGGATCGACAGCCACCACGCTTCCAGCCCGTAGCTGACGGCGAGGCTGACGACGAGCATGGCCAGCGTCGCCATGAAGGCCGCCGGAAAGAAATAGCCGTCGCTGGCGTGGGCCACCACGCAGTAGATTTCGCCATCGGTCTTTGATTCGGCGGCGCGGATCGCTTTGGCGATGCGGTCATGATCCCCGGGGCTGATCGGTCCTGTTGCCATGTTGTGTCTCACCAGCTTCCTGACGAACCGCCACCACCGGACGAGCCGCCGCCGCCCGAAAACCCGCCGCCGCTGCCGCCCGACGACCAGCCGCCGCCGGAACGGCCCGATGACCAGCCGCTGCCGGTGCCGGTTGTCCAGACGCCGCCCGAGGACGCGGAACCCGACCTTTGACCGTAGCGAAATGTAATGCCCAGCCATTTATACACGCCCGGCGACAGCTTTGTGCCGAAGATCGGCGGCAGGACCGCCATCGCCAGGCCGCCAAAGAACAGCGTCGCCCACACGATGACGAACAGCACGACGATGGGATCGACGGCATTGCTGTCGGCCGGATTGCGCTTACCGCGTGCTTCCAGCTCTTCCGGATTGCCTTCCAGCACCATGACCATGTCGTCGACGGCCTTGGCTATGCCGCCGGAGAAGTCGCCGGCGCGGAAGGCCGGCACCATGTCGTTTTCGATGATCAGCTTGGTGTACAGGTCAGTCAGCGTGCCTTCGAGCCCATAGCCGACCTCGATGCGCATCTTGCGGTCGTTGTTGGCGACCAGCAAAAGCACGCCATTGTCCTCGCCGGCCTGGCCGAGCTTCCAGGCGCGAAACAGACGGTTGGCGTAGGGCTCGATCTCCTCGCCGTCGAGGCTAGGAACCGTCGCGACAACGATCTGGTCAGAGCTCTTGGCTTCGAAATCCGCAAGCTTCCGGGTCAGCGCCGCCTCGGTCGCGGCATCGATGATACCGGCATCGTCGACAACCCGCCCGGTCAGGGCAGGCAATTCGGCGGCAAGAGCGGTGAAGCCTACCAGCAGCAGCACCGCCATGGCTGCCAAGGCAGCGCCGATCGTTACGGCGAAACGGCCGGAAGCGGGAGAGCGGATGGCGCATCTTGTCATGCCGTCACCAGCTTCCCGATGAGCCGCCGCCGCCGGACGAGCCGCCGCCGCCGGAAAACCCGCCGCCACCACCGCCCGACGACCAGCCGCCGCCGGAACGGCCCGACCAGCCACCGGAAGACCGCCGGCTTGGCTCGAAGGTCATGCCCAGCCAGCGATAGCGGCCAGGACCGATCTTCCGGCCGAAGATCGGTGGCAGGATGGAGGCGGCGATGCTGCCGAAGAAGATGATCGCCCAGATGCTTATGAAGATCGCAAAGAACAGATCGTCGGTGTTGAATGGCGGCTGCTGGTTGCGGGTCCCGCGTGCTTCCAGCTCTTCCGGATTGCCTTCGAGCACCATGACCATGTCGTCGACGGCCTTGGCTATGCCGCCGGAGAAGTCGCCGGCGCGGAAGGCCGGCACCATGTCGTTTTCGATGATCAGCTTGGTGTACAGGTCAGTCAGCGTGCCTTCGAGCCCATAGCCGACCTCGATGCGCATCTTGCGGTCGTTGTTGGCGACCAGCAAAAGCACGCCATTGTCCTCGCCGGCCTGGCCGAGCTTCCAGGCGCGAAACAGACGGTTGGCGTAGGGCTCGATCTCCTCGCCGTCGAGGCTAGGAACCGTCGCGACAACGATCTGGTCAGAGCTCTTGGCTTCGAAATCCGCAAGCTTCCGGGTCAGCGCCGCCTCGGTCGCGGCATCGATGATACCGGCATCGTCGACAACCCGCCCGGTCAGGGCAGGCAATTCGGCGGCAAGAGCGGTGAGGGGGAGGAAGAGGCTAAGGCAAAGCAGGCCGAGAAGGGCGCAAAGGAGCGTTGGGCTGGCGTTCCGTCGCACCCCGCTCTGTCCTGCCGGACATCTCCCACATTTGCGAGATCGCCTGTCGTGACCGCTTTCGCCAACTCTCAAAGCCGGAGATTGGCCGCCTTCGCAGGAGCTGCCAGTCTCCCCCCAAGTGGGGGAGATGTCCGGCAGGACAGAGGGGGGTGGGACGGAGTACAAGGCCAATAGAAACTGCGCCCGCTAAGCATCACCCGCCCTGCTGCGTGCCGAAATCGACCTTCGGCGTCTGCATCTTGTCTTCCTCGATGGTGAAGTTGGCGAACGGCTGATTGTCGCGGAACCACAGGGTCGCCCAAATCACCGATGGGAAGGTCTTCAGCGTCAGATTGTACTCCCGCACCGCCTGGATATAGTCGCGCCGGGCGACCGCGATGCGGTTCTCGGTGCCTTCAAGCTGCGCCTGCAGCGCCAGAAAATTTTGGTTGGCCTTGAGGTCCGGATAATTCTCCACCACCGCCAGCAACCGCGACAGCGCGCTGGTCAGGCCGGCTTGACTGTCCTGGAATCTCTTGACGGCTTCCGGATTGCTCAGCGTTTCCGGCGTCACCGTCACTTGCGTTGCCTTGGCGCGCGCCTCGACCACGGCATCGAGCGTATCCTTCTCGTGCGCGGCATAGCCCTTGACCGTCTCGACCAGGTTGGGAATGAGATCGGCGCGGCGCTGGTACTGGTTCAGCACCTGGCTCCATGCGGCCTTGGCATTTTCCTCCGCCGTCGGGATGGTGTTGTAGCCGCAGCCGGCAAGCAGCGGCAGCACGATCGCCATCATCAGCAAGGCAGGCAGATTGCGGAAGACGAAAGGGGAGGAAAGGGCAAGCATGGAAATATCCCTCAATAAGACTAACGGGCGAAGCATTACCACAATCCGCGCGCAAGAACATGACCTCAACCCGAGGGCGTTACTGGTTCTTTATCATTCACTGCCAGGCCCTGTGATTGGCCGGGCGAACAGGTTAAAGTCGCCGCGAAAACAGGACATCGCCATGGCGAAACGCCAGGACAGCGACGACGAATCGCGCCGCATCATCGAGCGCGTGGCACGTGAAACCGACCCGGGCGGCACCTCGTTCATTGCGCGGACCGCGAAGGGCGCGCGCGATCACGTCACTGCTGCAGACGCCGACCAGTCGGACCCGATCGAATATTGGGGCACGCGCATTGGCCGGGCGCTGGGGTTCGTTATCGCCATTGGCCTGTTGATCTGGCTCGTGGTTTTCATCAGCCAAAGTTAGGAACCTCGTGAGCACCGAAGAACACGACGCGCCGCGCGCGGTCATCGTCATTTCCAGCCATGTCGCGCGCGGATCGGTCGGCAACCGCGCCGCGGTCTTTGCGCTGGAGACTCTGGGTTTTCCGGTGTGGGCGGTGCCGACCGTCATCCTGCCCTGGCATCCGGGCCATGGACGGGCGACGCGCATTGTGCCGCCGCTCGATCAATTCAAGGCGCTGATGGCCGATCTCGAGCGCGCACCATGGCTGGGCGAGGTCGGCGCGGTGCTGTCCGGCTATCTCGGCGAAGGCGGCCAGGCCGACGCCGTCGCCTCGCTGGTCGGCGCGGTCAAGGCGAAGACGCCGGACGCCGTCTATATCTGCGATCCGGTGATGGGCGATTCGGGCGGGCTCTATGTGCCGGAGGCGACCGCCATCGCCATGCGCGACCGACTGATGCCGATCGCCGACATCGCCACGCCCAACCGCTACGAGCTGGAATGGATGGCGGGAGCGCCGCTGCCCGACCTGAAAGCGGTGATGGCGGCCGCCCTTGAGGCCGGGCCGTCGACGATGCTGGTCACTTCGGCGCCGGCGATGATGGTCGGCGGCACCGGCAATCTGCTGCTCAACGGCAATCAGGCGCTGCTCGCCGAACATCGCCTCATCGAAAAGCCGCCCAATGGGCTCGGCGACCTGACGGCAGCCGTCTATTTGGCGCGCATCCTGTCCGGCCAGCCGGCGATCAAGGCACTGCAGTCGACCACGGCGGCCGTTTACGAGATCCTGGCGCGCACCGCCAAGCGCGGCGGCGACGAATTGCAGCTCGAAACCGACGCACAGAGCCTGTCGCACCCGATGGCGATGGTGCAGCTTCGCCATCTCCTGCATCCGGGGCGGGACAAAAGAGCGTGACTGTCGTCGGCGTCGACGGCTGCAAGGCCGGCTGGATCGCCGTTCGCCGCGATCCCGGCGCAGCACCCTCGGTAGCCGTTTTTCCAAGCTTCGTAGCACTGCTCGACGCATTGCCGGCCGATGCGACAGTCGCCGTCGACATGCCGATCGGCCTGCCCGATCTTTCGCAAAAGGGCGGACGCGGGCCGGAGGCTCTGGTGCGGCCACTGCTTGGTAACAGGCAATCCAGCGTCTTCGCCATCCCCTCGCGTGCGGCGCTTTACGCCCATACGGATGGCTTCGCCACGATCGACGCCTGGTATGCCGCGCATCGCCAGGCAAGCGAAGTGGCGAAGGCGACCTCCGATCCGCCGCGCGGCATCTCGATCCAGGCCTTCGGCATCTTTGCCAAGATCCGCGAGATCGATGCCGTGTTGATCGCGCGTCCCGAACTGCGCCGCCGCGTCTTCGAATCCCATCCGGAAGTCGCCTTCTGCCGGCTGAATAACGATCAGGCGATGCGCTTGCCGAAGAAGATCAAGGGCGCCGTCAACCCGGCCGGCATGGCGGAACGCAAGGCGCTGCTTTGCCGGCACGGTTATATCAGGGGTTTTCTCGACCAGACGCCGCCGCGAGGCGCCGCCGCCGACGACTTTCTCGACGCCGCAGCGATGATGCTGATCGCCGGCCGCATCGGCAGCGGCGAGGCAAAGCCGTTTCCGGATCCGCCGCTCGTCGACCGTTTTGGCATCCCTGTCGCCATTTGGGCATGACAATCTGGCTTGCAAGGACATTGGCCCTCCGAGCCGAGCGTGCCTGTTGCAGCCAGCCATCTGCGATTCAGCATTGCTCGCGACCGGCTTTTGCCGCTAGAGCCTTCCTGACTTAAAGAGCTGCCGCCTAACCCGGAAAGGCTCCCGACGCCGCCAATGCCTCATCTCCCCGATCACCTCCTCGCCGGCTATCGCAATTTCATGAGCGGCCGCTATCTCGCCGAAAGCGGACGCTATCGCTCGCTCGCTCGCGAGGGCCAGTCCCCCGAAACGATGATCATTGCCTGCTGCGACTCCCGCGCGGCTCCCGAGGCGATCTTCGACGCTGGGCCTGGCGAACTCTTCGTGCTGCGCAATGTCGGCAATCTGGTGCCGCCCTATGCGCCCGACGACCAGTTCCACTCGACCTCGGCGGCGCTCGAATTCGCCGTGCAGAGCCTCAAGGTTAAGAACATCGTGGTGATGGGCCATGGCCGCTGCGGCGGCATCCGCGCGGCACTCGACCCCACGGCCGCGCCCTTGTCGCCCGGCGACTTCATCGGCAAGTGGATGAGCCTGATTGCGCCGGCGGCCGAGACCGTGTCGTCCAGCACGTTCATGACGGCGACGGAGCGCCAGACCGCGCTGGAGCGCATCTCGATCCGTTATTCGATCGCCAATCTCAGGACCTTTCCCTGCGTCTCGATCCTGGAAGGCAAGGGACGGCTGTCGCTGCATGGCGCCTGGTTCGACATCTCGACCGGCGAGCTTTGGGTGATGAACAAGGATACCGGTGACTTCGAGCGGCCGGAGATGACATAGGAGGGCTGCATGGAGTGCCGTTCGATCGTGTTGGCCGCAGCGGCACTGCTGTTTTCAGTCATGTCCGCCCGTGCCGATGACAGCGCGCTTATCGGCCGCTGGTACGCGGCGCTGCTGGTCGCCGATCGTACCGAATTGTCGGACCTGCTTGCCGATGACGTCCGGATAAAGCTCGACGACCTCGGCGTCGTCCAGACCAAGCAGGAATTCATCGCCTCGATCGACGACTGGAAAGGCGCTGTCGCCGGGGCTGAAATCCGGCATCGGATCGAGAAGACCGAAGGCGGCGTCACCACGGTCGTCGCCTGCTATGATTTCCCCAACAACGACATGCTGATGCAGGAAACCTTCGCGATCGCCGACAACCGCATCACCGCCAGTTCGCAGGCGACGATCGCGGAAAACTGCGACGGCTACTGACCGAGTACCTGCCGCGATATTGCATGCGGCAAGCCAG
This sequence comes from Mesorhizobium sp. M1312, assembly GCF_040318115.1. Taxonomy (NCBI): domain Bacteria; kingdom Pseudomonadati; phylum Pseudomonadota; class Alphaproteobacteria; order Hyphomicrobiales; family Phyllobacteriaceae; genus Mesorhizobium; species Mesorhizobium sp. M1312. Next base: position 132,232 of record NZ_JAMYLQ010000016.1, read on the forward strand.
CGCCTTACATCGGTGATGATCCCGCCTTTCCCCACTCAGCGAAAGATTGCCCATGCCGTCCACGAAAGCCGTCGACCTCGCCGCCCATCCGCTGACCACCTGGCAAGGGCCGCTCGGTTTGCCCGATTTTACCCGCATCGGCGAGGGCGATTTTTCTCCGGTCTTCGATGCGGCACTGAAGGCGCATGAGGCCGAGATCGAGGCGATATCAGGCAACGCCGAGATGCCGACCATCGAGAATACGCTCGCGGCGCTGGAGCTTGGCGGCGAGGCGCTCGACCATGTCTCGTCGATCTTCTGGTGCCGGGCCGGCGCCCACACCAACGAGGCGATCCAGGCGCTGGAGCGCGACATATCGCCAAAAATGTCGCGGCATTTCTCGGCGATCTCGATGAACGAGAGGCTGTTTGCCCGCATCGACGATCTATACCAGCGCCGCGAGGCCCTGAAGCTAGACGTGGAAACGCTGCGGGTACTGGAAAAGACCTGGAAAGGTTTTGTCCGCTCCGGCGCCAAGCTCGATCCCGAGGGCAAGAAGCGGCTGGCGACGATCAATGAGGAACTGTCGTCGCTCGGCACGACGTTCGGCCAGAACCTGCTTGCCGACGAGCGCGACTGGGCGCTGTTCCTCGACGAGGCCGATCTTGCCGGCCTGCCGGAATTCCTGAAAAGCGCGATGGCCGAGGCCGCCGAGATACGCGGCCAGAAAGGCCGCTATGCCGTCACCCTGTCGCGCTCGATCTACGAGCCGTTCTCGACCTTCTCCGAGCGCCGCGACCTGCGCGAGATCGCCTTCCGCGCCTTCACCATGCGCGGCCAGAATGGCGGCGCCACCGACAACACCGCCGTGGTGCGCGATATGCTGAAGCTCCGCGCCGAAAAGGCGAAGCTGCTCGGCTACGCTTCCTACGCCGCCCTGAAGCTCGACGACACCATGGCAAAGACGCCGGAGGCGGTGCACACGCTGCTCGACCCGGTCTGGGATAAAGCCTTGGAAAAGGCCGCAAGCGACCGGACCGAGTTGCAGCGGTTGGCGGCCGAGGCCGGCAGCAATGAAAAATTCGCCGCCTGGGACTGGCGCTTCTATCAGGAGAGGCTGCGCGCCGAGAAATTCGCCTTCGACGAGGCCGAGCTGAAGCCCTATCTGCAGCTCGACCGCATCATCGAAGCCTGCTTCGACGTGGCGACAAGATTGTTCGGCATTACCTTCGAGGAGAAGAAAGGCATTGTCACCTGGCATCCGGACGCACGCGTTTTCATCGTCAGGAATGCCGACGGCAGCGAGCGCGGTCTGTTCCTGGCCGACTATTTCGCGCGGCCCTCGAAACGCTCTGGCGCCTGGATGAGCGCGCTGAAATCCGGCTACAAGCTTGGCCATGGTTCGAACCCGGTCATCTACAACATCATGAATTTCGCCAAGCCGCCGGAGGGCGAGACAGCACTTTTGTCGGTCGACGAAGCCAAGACCCTGTTCCACGAATTCGGTCATGCCCTGCATGGCATGCTGACCGAGGTCACCTGGCCGTCGGTCTCCGGCACCTCGGTCAGCCGCGATTTCGTCGAACTGCCCTCGCAGCTCTACGAACATTGGCTGACCGTGCCGGCGGTGCTGGAAAAGCATGCGTTGCATGTCAAGACCGGCAAGCCGATGCCGAAGGCGCTGGTCGACAAGATGCTGGCGGCGCGCACCTTCGGCGCCGGCTTCGCCACGGTCGAATTCACTGCCTCGGCGCTGGTCGACATGGCCTACCATGCGCGGCCGGACGCGCCGGAAGAGCCGCTTCGTTTCGAAGCCGAAACGCTCGACAAGCTCAACATGCCCGACACTATCGCCATGCGGCATCGCACCCCGCATTTCGGCCACATCTTTGCCGGCGACGGCTATTCGGCCGGCTACTATTCCTACATGTGGTCGGAGGTGCTCGACGCCGATGCCTTCGCCGCCTTCGAGGAGACGGGCGATCCGTTCAATCCGGCGCTGGCCGAGCGGCTCAGGAAGAACATCTATGCCGCCGGCGGTTCCAAGGACCCGGAAGCGCTCTACACCGCCTTCCGCGGCAAGATGCCGTCGCCCGAAGCGATGATGGCCAAGCGCGGCCTAGTCTGAACAGCGAAGCTGCCAATCCTTGTGGGCAGGGGCTATCGCAGGTGGAAAGCCGAGGCTTTCGCTCTACGATGCACCCCCACCCCTAACCCCTCCCCACAAGGGGGAGGGAGACTTCCGTTGGCGCTGACCTCGGCAAAATTGGCGGGCTTTGGGTGCCAAAGGGAAAGTAAAGGGCGCGCGGCAGCGTTCCCCCCCCTTGTGGGGAGGGTTAGGGTGGGGGTCCTCTTCGCAAGAATCCAAACGCGATAGCCCCTCCCTTGTTGTGGCGAGATGGCAAAGAGGGCAGGCAGAGGGGCGCGCGACGGATGAGACGGTTCAATCGCCGCTGGCGCCTCGATGCCTTTCGCCAGCATCGCCGGATCGCCGAGGATGCGTAGCGTTTTCAGCCGGGCCGTGCCGCCGGCGACAACCGAGATGGCCGAACGCGGCACGCCCAGCGCCTTGGCGACCAGCCGTTCGAGCGCTTGATTGGCGGCGCCGTTTTCCGGCACGGCGCGGACGCGAGCCTTAAGGTGGCTTCGCCCGTCCGCCGACATCTCGCTGCCTTCGAGCCTGTCCATCGCCGCGTTCGGCGTCAGCCGGACGAACAGATCGACGCCCTCGTTACGCGAGCGAAACGGCCCAGTCATGGAATGCCTGGTCAGACGACCAGAGGCGCCACCGTGGTGAGCAGGAACTGCCGGAGGAAAAACAGAATCAGAAGCAGGATGATCGGCGAAATGTCGATCCCGCCGAGGTCGGGCAGGAAGCGGCGGATCGGCCGCAGCGCCGGCTCGGTCAGCCGGAAGAGCATGTTGCTGACGCTATCGACGAACTGGTTGCGCGAGTTGACGACGTTGAAGGCGTAGAGCCAGGAGAATATCGCCGAGGCGATGATAATCCACCAATAAATGTCAAGCGCCAGGACAATTGTCTGAATGAGGGCTATCATGCCGGTCTCCGATTGTTGCCGACATGTAGCCATTGCGGGCGAAAGCGGCAAGAGCCAGCTTCCGCGGCGCGCCAGGCCGGTGGCTGGCCGCGCGGTTTTGGGGCTAAACGCCGTCTTGACAGGAAAGCGCCGCGGCCGATAAATGCGCCATCCGCTGGACGGGGCTGTAGCTCAGCTGGGAGAGCGCGTCGTTCGCAATGACGAGGTCAGGAGTTCGATCCTCCTCAGCTCCACCAGTCGGATATGCAACCGTTTGCAGATTGTGGCGTCCCCTCTTCCACGCCCATTTCAGCTATTCGTGCCCGCCAAAATTGGTCTTTACCGGGGCGCGAAAGGATGCCTCCCGAAAGGCAGTGGCCGAAAATTCTCTCCAGCCGCTATGCCGCTGTTCAGCGCGAAAGGAATCGTCATGGCCAGGCTGGCCAGTTGCAAGCCGGCCCTGCGCCACGCACCTGCGAACCGGCGCGTCGCTTCATCACAATGAATGGCGACATTCGCGGGCGTGTACGGGATAATCCTTCCTTGGGCCTGTGTGCTGGAAGGCGCGAAAGGCAGCTACGGCGCAGCGAACCTTTACCGCGAAGGTGGCTGCCAGCCGGACTTTGGCAAGTGCCCGGTCCCGCTAGGTAGCGGCGATCTTGAGGAGCCTCTCATCATGAAGATCCCGTCCAGATTTGGTGCAGTCGCGGTTGCCGTCATCGTCGCCGCGGGAGTCAGCATTGCCAGCGCCGCGCAACTTAAGCGTGTGCAAACGCCGCCCGGCGAGCATGAAATGGTTTTACGCCGCGAATTGGCCGCAGCACGGGCCGAGCTGGAAATCATGCAGCGCAGGGCACGTGACGCAAGCGCCCAGGCGCACGCCTTGGCGAACACGGTGGCTAAGCAGGCACAAACCCTGGAAGAGCAGCAGCAAGTGGACGAAGCGCTGGAGACGGCGCAGCGCGTTATCGAAGACTTTAGGGCCGAAGCCCTTCTCTTGGACCGCGAGAGGGCCTCCGGAGCGCAGCCCTCCATGGAAGCCTCTCAGGGTGCTGCGAAGCGAGCGCTTGATGAGGCGAGGCGCAAGGTTGAATTCCTGGAACAGGAACTCACCACGGCTCGCCAAACGATCGACGCGCTTAAGACAGGCGCAAATCTGGCGGCGGTCGAGCAGGCCAATGCCATGAAGGACCGATCGGTGACCGAGGCCGCTCTAAAGCAAGCTGGAGAAGCACTCGAACTGGAACGCGAACGAGCAGATTCGGCCGTACGCGACCTCGATATCGTTCGCAAGCAACGCGACGCTTCAAAGCAGGTCTCGGCAGAGTTGAGTGCGGCGTTGGAGCAAGAGCGCAAGAGGGCCGCCGGAGCGCAAGCCTCTCAGCTTGCTGCGAAGCGAGCGCTTGATGAGGCGAGACGCAAGGTTGAATTCCTGGAACAGGAACTCACCACGGCTCGCCAAACGATCGACGCGCTTAAGACAGGCGCAAATCTGGCGGCGGTCGAGCAGGCCAATGCCATGAAGGACCGATCGGTGGCCGAGATCGCTCTAAAGCAAGCTGGAGAAGCACTCGAACTGGAACGCGAACGAGCAGATTCGGCCGTACGCGACCTCGATATCGTTCGCAAGGAACGCGACGCTTCAAAGCAGGTCTCGGCAGAGTTGAGTGCGGCGCTGGAGCAAGAGCGCAAGAGGGCCGCCGGAGCGCAGCCCTCCATGGAAGCCCCTCAGGATGCTGCGAAGCGAGCGCTTGATGAGGAGAGGCGCAAGGTTGAACTCCTGGAACAGGAACTCACCACGGCTCGCCAAAAGATCGACGCTCTCAAGACAGGCGCAAATCTGGCCGCGGTCGAGCAGGCCAATGCCATAAAGGACCGATCGGTGACCGAGACCGCTCTAAAGCAAGCTGGAGAAGCACTCGAACTGGAACGGGAACGAGCAGATTCCATGGAAGCCTCTCAAAGTGCTGCGAAGCGAGCGCTTGATGAGCAGAGGCGCAAGGTTGAACTCCTGGAACAGGAACTCACCACGGCTCGCCAGACCGTCGACGCTCTTAAGACAGGCGCAAAACTGGCAGCGGTCGAGCAGGCCAGTGCCATGAAGGGCCGATCGGTGACCGAGGCCGCTCTAAAGCAAGCTGGAGAAGCACTCGAACTGGAACGCGAACGAGCAGATTCCATGGAAGCCTCTCAAGGTGTTGCGAAGCGAGCGCTTGATGAGCAGAGGCGCAAGATTGAACGCTTGGAACAGGAACTCACCAGGGCTCGCCAGACCGTCGACGCTCTTACGACAGGCGCAGCGGTCGAGCAGGCCAATGCCATGAAGGGCCGATCCGTGACCGAGGCCGCTCTAAAGCAAGCTGGAGAAGCGCTCGAACTGGAACGCGAACGAGCAGATTCAGCCCTACGCGACTTCGATATCGTTCGAAAGGAACGCGACGCTTCAAAGCAGGTCTCGGCAGAGTTGGGCGCGGCGCTGGAGCAAGAGCGTGAAAAGGCTGCTGGTTTAGCCCGCAGCCTCAGTGCCGCGCGTGAGGCAATTGGCGTCGTGAAGGAGAAGCGTCGCACTGCGGCTGTGGCGCGCGCGCCGAAGGCACGTACCCCCGCGAGTGGACTTGCAAATACATCGCGTTCGAGCGCCCAACCAGCCCATAAACCGCGATTGCCGAAAAAACAGAAAGTGAAGGTCCAAAAGTCACCGCATCCTGTTCTGCCGGCAACCATCGCTCTTCCCGCCGCATTGCTTCCAACGCGGCCACTGAATAACTCGACCTACGCCAGTGAAGACCAATGAGTGAAGCCTCAGAGGAGAATGACAATGAAAAGGTACGTCGCAGCCGCGTTGACGATCGGGATCGCAATCGGGCCTGCCTCGGCTCAAGACACAGGCAGCGGAGGTAATGTCGGCGGTGCCGGGGTCGGTGCTGGCGCGAGCGCCGGCTCGCAAGGCGCATCCGTCGGGGCAGGCACGAGCGGTGCCGGGGTCGGTGCTGGCGCGAGCGCCGGCTCGCAAGGCGCATCCGTCGGGGCAGGCACGAGCGGTGCCGGGGTCGGTGC
>NZ_JAMYLQ010000017.1:0-137012 GCF_040318115.1 Mesorhizobium sp. M1312
TCGAGAAAACCGCCCGCAATTACCGCGCCGTTGTCACTCTCGCGGCTATTGTCCTATGGTTGCGGTAACTGTCCACACGGCCTAGGGCTGCCGGTCCAGCAGGATCGTCGCATCGTCGTGATAGGTGGTCCGCAACACTTCCCTGTAGCCGCATTTTGCCGCGACGTTCAGTGAAGCGGTGTTTTCCGGATCGATGATGCAGACCGTCCTTGCACGCCCGAATGCCTCGTCGCCCCAGGCGAGAACCCGTCCGACGACTTCGCTGGCGAAGCCCATTCCGTGGACTGCCGGGATGAGCGCCCAGCCGGCTTCCGGAACGCCTTCGATCGAAGGCACCATGTCGCGCTTCAGATCGTGAAAGCCGGCCTCGCCCAGGAAGCGGCCGGTCGCTTTATCCTCGATCGCCCAAAAGCCGTAGCCCAGCAGCGACCACAGGCCGGCATGACGCAGGAAGCGCATCCAGCTTTCCTCCCGTGTGCGCGGCTTCCCGCCGATGAAGCGGATGACGGCCGGATCGGCCCACATGGCGACGTAGGCATCAAAGTCGTCGAACTGGTGTGGCCGCAGCACGGTGCGCGGCGTTTCGATGACGGGAGCGACGAGCGTCTGTGGGTCGATCATATGTCATGCCTCGGTTGCGTTTGCCTGTGCTTAGTGCATGTCGCCCAGTGCTCGGTGATTTTGGGGGCAGCGATATGCGACAGAGATCCAATCGCCTGCACCAAACAAGAGCCAAAGCCTGTGCAGATCATCTTCCAATGTGAATCCTGCCCAGCGGTGCTACTTTTACCAGCAGCTGATTCAGCGTCCGCTGTGCCGTCCGACGGAGGGAAAAGGGCATGGATACCACCGATCTTCTGCTTGCCATCTTTCATCATCTGCTGGTGTTTTCGCTGGCGGGCATCATCGGCGCCGAATTTGTCCTGATCCGCGGCGATCTGCCCGACGCGACGCTCCGGCGGCTTGTCGGCATCGATCGCCATTATGGCATCATCGCCATGCTGATCATCGTCGTCGGCATCGGCCGCGTCATCTACGGCCTGAAGGGCTGGGAATTCTACGTCTACAACTGGGCGTTCTGGGCAAAGATGGCGGCCTTCGTCATTGTCGGCCTGCTGTCGATCATCCCGACGGTCCGCTTTGTTTCCTGGAACAGGCAGGCCTCGGCCAGCCCCGGTTTTCAAGTGCCGGCGGCGCAACTTGCATCCGTTCGAACTTATGTCCGCGCCGAAGCTTTCATCTTCCTGCTGATCCCGGTCTTCGCCGCGGCGATGGCGCGCGGCTATGGCTACTGAATTTCGCCTACGGGTTCGAGTGGCGCAATTTCGACCAGCGGCGCCGGAACATCATTCGTCTTCTCCTCGGCCTTGCAGATATCGGCGATGACACAGACCGGACAATCGGGTTTGCGCGCCTTGCAGACATAGCGCCCATGCAGGATCAGCCAGTGATGCGCATGGCGCATATATTCGTCCGGAATGATCCTCAACAGTCCCTGCTCGACCTGCTCCGGCGTCTTGCCGGGCGCCAGTCCCAGCCGGTTGCCGATGCGGAAAATATGCGTGTCGACCGCCATCGTGTGCTGGCCGAAGGCCATGTTGAGCACGACATTGGCGGTCTTGCGCCCGACGCCCGGCAGCTTGACCAGTTGGTCGCGGTCGTCGGGCACTTCGCCGCTATGGTCGCGGATCAGCGCCTCCGACAGCGCGATGACGTTCTTGGCCTTGTTGCGCCAGAGACCAACGGTGCGGATATATTCGCCGACCTTGGCCTCGCCGAGCGCCAGCATCTTTTGCGGCGTATCGGCGACCTTGAACAGCGCCCGCGTCGCTTTGTTGACGCCGATATCGGTCGCCTGTGCCGAAAGCACCACCGCCACCAGCAGCGTGAAGGCGTTGACATGTTCGAGCTCGCCCTTCGGCTCGGGCCGCTGAAGGGAAAAGCGTCGGAAAATCTCATGCACCTCGGCCGGGCTGTAGAGTGAGTGGGACCGCTCCGGCCGGGCACGCGGTTTGGCGTTCGCGCCGTCGCGTCGGCCGGGGGTCAGTTCATTTTTGGGTGTAGAGGAATTTTTGGGCTTGGGGCTCGTCATCCCCTTCCTATAATATCCCGTCATGAGCGACACAAACGCCTCATTTCAGGCCGACGAGCCATTCTTCCAGGCGTTGCTGATACCGCATCGGTCGCTGGGCAAAACCGGTTTTGCCATCCTGATGGGCGCTCTGCTGTTCGGCTCGTTGGCGACCGGAGCGTTTTTCCTGTCGCGCGGCGCCTGGCCGGTGTTCGGCTTCTTGGGTCTCGACCTGATTGCCGTCTACATCGCCTTTCGCGCCAATTATCGTGCCGCCCGCGCCCGCGAGGAAGTGTCGGTCTCGCGCACCAGCCTCGACATTCGCAAGACCGCGCCATCAGGCAAATCGGAAGCGCATCGCTTCAATCCGTTCTGGGCGCGTTTTTCGGTCGCCCGCCACGCCGAGATCGGCATCACCAGGATGGCGGTGGAAGCACAAGGCCAGAATGTGCCGATCGGCGGCTTCCTCAATCCCGACGACCGAGAGAGCTTTGCCACTGCTTTTTCAAGGGCGCTGGCGACCGCGAAGGCGCGTTAAAACCGATACCTCAACAAACCTGCCGATCTTGCGGCGACCGGCGCTCCAGTGCCTTGCCATAGACGGTAATCAGCAGCGTCTCCTTCTCCTTGGTGAGATGCACCTTTTCGCTAGCCACCATCGGCTCCTTCCTCAAAGCCAATTCTATCTGGGTATGTGCCGCGAGAAGGCAAGTTTCGGGTGGTGATCGGAGCCGCGAAGGGCGATATTCACGCTCAAGGAGACAGTCCCATGAACGCACAGACAGCTATTCTGAAGAAAGACATCACGCCCGAAGGCGGTGACTACGAAGTTGTTCGGCGCGCGATCGAGAAGATCAGCCTTGACTATCGCGACCAGCCGTCGCTCGAAATACTGGCCGAGGAGGTCGGCGAGACGCCAACCGGCCTGCAGAAGCTCTTCACCCGCTGGGCCGGCCTGTCGCCCAAAGCCTTCCTCCAGGCCGTCACGCTCGACCATGCCCGCAGACTGCTCGATTCCGGCATGCCGCTGCTCGAGGCCTCTTTCGAGGTCGGCATGTCAGGCCCCGGCCGTTTGCACGACCTTTTCGTCACCCACGAAGCGATGTCGCCGGGTGACTACAAGACGCGCGGCGCCGGGCTGACGATCCGCTATGGTTATCATATTTCGCCTTTCGGCATCGCCCTGATCATGGTCACCGACCGCGGCCTTGCCGGCCTCGCCTTCAGTGATGCCGGCGGCGAGCGGGCGGCCTTCGCCGACATGTCCTGCCGCTGGCCGAACGCAAACTATGTCGAGGACATGGCCGCGACGGCGCCCTATGCCGCGCGCATTTTCGATCCGGCACTGTGGCGCGCCGACCAGCCGCTGCGGGTCGTCATGATCGGCACCGACTTCCAGGTCCGCGTCTGGGAAGCCCTGCTGCGCATCCCGATGGGCAAGGCCTGCACCTATTCCTCGATCGCCGCCCGCATCGGTGCACCGAGCGCCAGCCGGGCGGTGGGTGCCGCGGTCGGCGCCAATCCGATGTCCTTCGTGGTGCCGTGCCACCGGGCTCTCGGCAAATCCGGCGCGCTCACCGGCTACCACTGGGGCCTGACTCGCAAACGCGCTATCCTTGGCTGGGAAGCGGGACAGGTCGGATCTTGATAAAACGTCAATAGATTAGGGCCGGCAGCGCGGGTTCATCTCGCGCGGTCTGGCAAGCAGCGGCCTTACGGAGTAGCTTCCCGCGCAATTAGAGCGACGTGCGTCCATTCGGACGCACAAAGTACGCTCTAAACACTTTAATTCTACGCATCGTGCTTTCCGATTTCGGAAAGCACGATGCGTCAGCAGGGAGGCACCACTTGATCATCGTTATCGGCTCGATCAACCTCGATCTTATCGCCAATGTCGACCGCTTGCCCGCACCGGGCGAGACGGTTCGGGGCTCCGGCTTTACCACCGCACCTGGCGGCAAGGGCGCCAACCAGGCGCTGGCCGCCGCGCGCGCCGGCGCCAAGGTGCACATGGTCGGCGCGGTCGGCAAGGACAACTTCGCCACTGAAGCGCTGGCGCTGTTGCGGGACGGCAAGATCGACCTGTCCGGTGTCGGTGAAACCTTCGCCTCGACCGGCACGGCATTGATCATGGTCGCCGACGACGGCGAGAACGTGATAGCCGTAGTACCGGGCGCCAATGATTCGGTCGTGACAGGCGACCTCTCCAAGGCCTTCATGAAAAAGGGCGATGTCGTGCTCTTGCAGCAGGAGATCCCGTTGCAGACGGTCGAGGCAGCACTGGACGCGGCCCGGGCGGCAGGCGCGGTTGCCGTGCTCAACACGGCACCATTCCGTGGCGAGGCGGCCGCCTTCCTCGGCAAGGCCGACTATGTCGTCGCCAACGAGACCGAATTCGACCTCTATGGTGAGGCGCTGTCGCTGAGCGGCCGCGATCGCCCGGCGCGGATGCGCGATTACGCCGGGAAGACCGGCCGCACAATTGTCGTCACGCTCGGCGTTGACGGCGTTCTGGCTGCCACGCCAGCCGATCATCTGATGGTTCCGGCGCTGAAGATCACTCCCGTCGATACAGTCGGCGCCGGCGACACGTTTTGCGGCTATTTCGCCGCCGGGCTGTCATCCGGCCTGCCGCTCGATCAGGCGCTCGCCCGTGCTGCAGCCGCTGGTTCGCTCGCTTGCCTGAAGCCCGGCGCCCAGCCGGCGATCCCGCTGGCGAAGGAAGTCGACGCGGCGCTGCAAAAATCCGCCAGCTAGGTGAGAGCCATGCGTCCGGCCACAAAACATGCCGTGCCGCCTGCCGGCGATATCTGCCGCCTGTCCGCCGCGGACCTTGCCGACGCGATCCGGCGCCGTCAGTTGTCGGTGCGCGAGGTGGTGACGGCATTCCTCGACCGGACCGACGCCGTAAACCCGCTGGTCAACGCCATCGTCTCGCTGCGCGACCGTGCCGACATCTTGCGCGAGGCCGACAAGGCGGACGCGCATCTGGCGCATGCAGGGCATGCCGGACCCCTATTCGGCTTGCCGATCGCCATCAAAGATCTCGCGCAGACCGAGGGCCTCAGGACCAGCTTCGGCTCGCCGATCTTCGCCGATTTCGTGCCGCAGGAAGACGATTTCTTCGTCGAGCGCATCCGCAAGGCCGGCGCCATCATCATCGGCAAGACCAACGTTCCCGAATTCGGCCTTGGCTCCAACACCTACAACACCGTGTTCGGCCCGACGCTCAATGCTTTCGACCCGGCCTTGACCGCCGGCGGTTCGAGCGGCGGCGCGGCGGTCGCGCTGGCGCTTGATATGGTGCCTGTCGCCGACGGCAGCGACTTTGGCGGCTCGCTGCGCAACCCGGCCGCCTACAACAACGTCTATGGGTTCCGTCCGACGCAGGGACTTGTCCCGGCCGGCCCCGAGCTTGACGTTTATCACGCACAGATGGGCGTCGAAGGGCCGATGGGCCGCAGCGTGCGCGACATGGCGCTGCTGCTCGACGAGCAGGCTGGTTACGACCCTCGCGCGCCGCTCTCACATCACAAGCACGGCTCGTTCCTCGAAGGGCTGCAAACGGCAGCGCCCGGCGGCCGCATCGCCTGGTTCGGCGATCTCGGTGGTCATCTGCCGGTCGAACCCGGCATCCTTGGTCTTTGCGAGGCCGCTCTCGGCCGGTTCGCCGAAATATCCTTTCAGACCGAAGCACTGGTGCCGGATTTCGACTTGGAAGCGCTGTGGCAGGCCTTTGTGGCGCTGCGCCAGGCAAGCAGCGGTTGCGCGCTCAAGGCGCATTACGACGATCCCTTCAAACGCAGTCTTCTGAAGCCGGAGGCCGTGTGGGAGGTGGAACATGCGCTGCAGCTCACGGCGCCGCAGATCCACGCCGCCACGGTGAGGCGTTCGTCCTGGCACAAAACCCTACTGTCGCTCTTCGACCGCTTCGACCTCGTCGCACTGCCGACTGCGCAGGTCTTCCCCTTCGAGGTCTCCACCCACTGGCCGACGCAAGTGGCCGGGCGTGCCATGGACAGCTATCACCGCTGGATGCAGGTTTCAGCGCTCGCTACGCTGGGCGGCTGCCCGGCAGTCAACGTACCGGCGGGCTTCGATGCCAGAGGCAGGCCAATGGGCATGCAACTGATCGGGCGGCCGCGCGGCGACATGGCCGTGTTGAGAGCAGCGGCAGCCTATGAGACGACGCTGCCGTGGCAGGCCGGCGTCTAAATCCAGGTCAAGGTTGCCAGCGACACATGCTGCCGGCTTGCACCGGCGTTGCTGTCATGCATTGATCACGGTCGGCCGCGTCGCAAGCCGCATATTGTCGAGGAAAACCATGTCGCTGGAACTCTACGCTACCTATGTCGTTGCCTGTATCGTCATTGTCCTGGTGCCTGGACCGACGGTCACGCTGATCATCGCCAACAGCATCCGCCATGGCTCCCGCGCCGGCCTCGCCAATGTCGCCGGCACGCAGGCCGGGCTGGCCATCATGATCGCCATTGTCGGCATCGGATTGACTTCGCTGATCGCGGGGATGGGCCATTGGTTCGAATGGGTCAGGCTGATCGGCGCCGCCTATCTGATCTGGATGGGCGTGCAGATGTTCCGCTCCAAGGGTAAGCTGAACGCCGACGGATCGGCGAAGGCACCGCGCGGCGGCTTCTTCCTGCAAGGCCTGCTGGTGGCGATCAGCAATCCTAAGACGCTGGTGTTCTTCGGCGCCTTTTTTCCGCAGTTCATCGCCCCTGAAGGCAACTACGCGTTGCAGATCGTCGTCATGGGTCTCACCGCACTGATCTTCGCCGCCGTGTCGGATTCGACCTTCGCGCTGGCCGCCGGCCGCGCCGGACGCCTGCTCTCGGCCGGCCGCATCAAGCTCATGTCCAGAATCAGCGGCAGTTTCCTGATCGGCGGCGGCCTGTGGCTGGCGTTTTCAAAGGCGAAGTAACGGCGGCGAGGCCGGCGTCACCAACAGTAACATCGCCGGAACAAAAAGGGCTAATTGAAAGTCAGCCTTCGTGCCACCACATGAATTTGCGCTGAGGGATTCATGTCTATGCGTGGACTTATGCGGATTGCAAAATATTATGGGCGTCGTCGAAAACGTCACGACGACGCCTCTTAGTCCCAAAGCCATTGTCGGCCGGGGAATCCGGTACATGTACTAAGTCCGTCTGCGCGACAGCGGGATGCGGGTGTTCGTGCAAGGCGAAGTGGGCTCACCACATATGATCGGATCGGAAGTTCGAACAGCAGCATCACCAGAACGGTACCGACACATACCAATTGCTCAACGAATGAGCGGCGTGGTGAGCGGCCCTAAAGCCGCCCCAGCCTTTCCAGCAGCAGTGCGAAAAACGCATCATGGTCGATGTCGCGCATCACCATGGCGTTGTTCGGTCGCTTGGTCACGCCCCACCAGTCGATTACGGTCATGCCCATAGTGAGCTCCGAGGCGGTTTCCACGGTGACGTTGCAGTTGCGGCCCCTGAACAGCTCCGGCTTCAACAGATAGGCGATGACGCAAGGGTCGTGCAGCGGACCGCCGTCGGTGCCGTATTTCTCCTCGTCGAAGCGCTCGAAGAATTCCAGCATCTCCGTCGTAGCCGTGCCGACCCTGGTGCCGAGATTGCGGAAGGCCTGGGTCCGCTTGGCGGTGGTCAGCGCCTTGTGGGTGACGTCGAGCGGCATCATGACGATCGGGATGCCGGATTTGAACACGACATCGGCGGCATGCGGGTCGACATAGATGTTGAATTCGGCGGTCGGCGTGACGTTGCCGCCTTCAAAGAAGCCACCGCCCATGAGTACGATTTCCTTGATGCGCGGCGCGATCTTCGGCTCACGGATCAGCGCCAGCGCAATGTTGGTGAGCGGTCCGAGCGCGCAGAGCGTGATCGTGCCGCTCGCTTCCTTCATCAGTGTCTCGACGATGAAATCCACCGCATACTGGTCCTGCAGCTTCATTGTCGGTTCGGGCAATTGCGGCCCGTTGAGACCGGTCTCGCCATGCACCTCCTCGGCAGTAACCAGTTCGCGCGCCAGCGGCCGGATGGCGCCGGCATAGACCTTGACGTCGGGCCGGCCGGCCAGTTCGCAGATTTTGCGTGCGTTCTTTTCGGTGAGCCTCAGCGGCACGTTGCCGGCGACGGCGGCCAAGCCGACGATCTCCAGCTCGGCGCTGCCGAGCGCAAGCAATATGGCGACGGCATCATCCTGGCCGGGATCCGTGTCGATGATGATCTTGCGGGATTGGGGCATTTCAATTCCTTGTTTGGGCAGTCTTTTTGGGCGGGGCTTTTGACGGCTTGAACTTGACCGCGGGGCGGACCATATCAAGACCATCGGGAAAAATGCCATCTGGGTTTTTCCACTTTATGTCGCTCTTGAGAGGACAGTGTAACATGAGCCGAATGACGCCTTTTTCCAGCCCGCTTCTCCTGGGTTTCGACGCCATGGAAAAGACCTTGGAGCGTTTGGCGAAGTCGGGTGACAGCTATCCTCCCTATAACATCGAGCGCCTCAGCGGTGCCGACGGCAAGGCCGAAAGGCTGCGTATCACGCTCGCTGTCGCCGGTTTCGCCGAAAACGATCTCGATGTGACCACTGAGGAGAACCAGTTGGTCGTGCGCGGCCGTCAGAACGACGACACCGAGCGCGAATTTCTTCATCGCGGCATTGCTGCGCGCCAGTTCCAGCGCTGTTTCGTGCTGGCCGACGGCATGCGGGTGATCGCGGCGGAGCTGAAGAACGGCCTTTTGTCGATCGATCTCGATCGGCCCGAGTCCGAGCGGTTGGTACGGAAAATAAACATATCGGTGAAAGACTGATCTTTACCACTGCATCGGCCGGAAAATCGGAATCGATTTTCCGAAAGATGCAGCAAATTGAAGTGTTAGAGCGTCCTTTGTGTGTCCAATTGGACACACGGCGCTCTAATGGCTCTCATGCGAGGCGGCCTTGAGCGGCGTCCTCGCGCCAAGGAGGCTTGAATGACCAGAACTGACGAAAATCTTATCATGACAAGCGGCGAATTCGCCCATCTCGGCGAAGGCTCGGTCGCCTACCTCAGGAAGGTGTCGAGCGACGATCTGCGCGGCCGTTTCCCGGGTCTCGGCGAAATCGCGCCCGGGCTGGAACTGTGGGCCCTGTTTGCCGCCAATGGCCAGCCGATCCTGCTTTCGGACGCTCGCGACCGGGCGCTGGCTAGCGCCTTGGAAAACGACCTGATCCCCGTCGCCATCCACTAACAATACGGCGCAGCGATCTGGTTGGAAACGGACCGGGCCGCTCGCGGCGGCCCTTCAACGGATCCAATCAAAAAACTCAGGCCGCGTGCGAGGCCTGCGTGTCCGACAAAAGCGCGTGAATCGCTGCGGCGTCGCGGGTGCCCCTGATCTTGGCCACCGTGTCGGCGTCGCGCAGCACCCGCGCGATGCGCGACAGCGCCTTGAGGTGGTCGGCGCCGGCGCCTTCGGGCGCCAAAAGCAGGAACACCAGATCGACCGGCTGGTCGTCCAGCGCCTCGAAATCTACCGGCGTCTCCAGCCGGGCGAAAACCCCGGCGATCCGCTTCACCCCGGCCAGCTTGCCATGCGGAATGGCGATGCCGTTGCCGACACCGGTCGAGCCCAGCCGCTCACGCTGCAGGATGGTGTCGAACACCTCCCGTTCCGGAATGCCGGAAATCGCCGCTGCCCTTTCGGACAGCATTTGCAGCAGTTGCTTCTTGGAGTTCGCCTTCAACGCCGGCAAGATCGCCGGAACGTTGACAAGATCGCTCAGATCCATACTTGAAATCCCTTGTTCGCCTGCCGTCGCCAGCCCTCACTCTCGCGTGCGGCTGGTGCCTTATCCCAGTGCGGCCTTGGCCGTCATCCCTGTGCGACCCTGGGTCGTCATCCCTGCGCGACCTTGGTCGTAGACGGGTCGATCCAGCCGATATTTCCGTCCGGCCGGCGATAGACGATATTGAGATGCTCGTTTCCGGCGTTGCGGAAGACGAGAACCGGGCTGTCCTTGGTGTCGAGCTCGATCACGGCTGACGCCACCGACATGGTCCGCAGCGTCATGGTTGATTCGGCGACGATGGCTGGCGCGAAATTCTCCGGTATTTCCTCGTCGTCGTCAGCAAGCGGCGCCATCACCGTATAGGCGATGTCGGTGAGTTCGCCATTGGCATTGCCTGAATTATGCGACTTCAGCCGACGCTTGTAGCGCCGAAGGCGGGTTTCGAGGCGATCCGCCGCGGCCTCGAAAGCGAGCGTCGGGTCCTGGGCTTCACCGGTCGCCTGCAGCGAAGCGCCGGAATCCAGCCGGATCATGCAATCGGCCGTGTAGCGCGACCCCGATTTGACGACTACAATTTGCCCTGAAAAGCCCCGATCGAAATATTTCCCGATCACTTCTCCGACACGGTCGTTGATGCGCGTACGGAACGCATCGCCGATATCCATGTGTTTTCCTGATATGCGCAGTGTCATCTGAAAACTGACCTTCCTTGCTCAGGCTTCAAACTGTCCCGAGTTTATACCCGTGGTCTGTGCGCACAAGCTTTGCGGCGTCACTTGCGCCGATTTAAATCCGAACTTTCCGGTTGATCACAAGCCGCCTTCTTTGACCGTCCCGTGGCCAACGTCGTGACGGACCATCCGCATGCGGGCAGTAGCCCGTCCCATGCGGGCGGGCTTCTAGCCACTTCATTGCGGCTTGTCAATGAAGCGCGAAAGCTGTGGAAATTCCGTCGGAGATCAACGTCCGGCGCTGGCCAAAGCGCGTTTTTCACGCCGCCGCTGCACCGACGAGGGAATATTCATGCCCTCCCGATACTTGGCGACCGTGCGCCTGGCGATATCGACGCCACTTTCCCGCAACATATCTACAAGCGCGTCGTCGGAAAGCACGTCGGCAGGCTTCTCCTCGTCGATCAACTGCTTGATGCGGTCGCGCACTGCTTCAGATGAATGCGCGTCGCCGCCACCCGAAGAAGCGATCGAAGCGGTGAAGAAATAGCGCAGTTCGAACACACCACGCGGCGTCAGCATGTACTTGTTGGCGGTGACCCGGCTGACGGTCGATTCGTGCATGCCGATCGCGTCGGCCACGGTGCGCAGGTTGAGCGGCTTCAGGTGACGCACGCCATGCACAAGGAAGGCGTCCTGCTGGCGCACAATTTCCGAGGCAACCTTAAGGATGGTCTTCGCCCGCTGGTCGAGGCTGCGCGTCAGCCAATTGGCGTTTTGCAGGCATTCCGCCAGGAAATCCTTTTCCGTTTGGTTTTTCGCATGCGGTGATACCTGGGCGAAATAGATATGGTCGACCAGCACGCGCGGCAGCGTTTCGGGGTTGAGTTCGATCACCCAGCTTCCGTCATTAGCCGCCCGCACTTCGACATCAGCGATGATCGCGTCGCTGGCGCCACCCGAAAACGCCATCCCCGGGCGCGGATCGAGCGCACGTATCTCGGCCAGCATGTCTAGCAGATCCTCCTCGTCGACCCCACAAATCCGTTTCAGGGTCTGGAAATCGCGCCGCGCCAGGAGTTCGAGATTGGCGACCAAAGCCTTCATCGCCGGATCGAGCCGGTCGCGGACGGCAAGCTGCAGCGACAGGCATTCGGCGAGGTCACGGGCAAAGATGCCGGCGGGCTCGAATGTCTGGCAGAGAGCGAGCGCATTCGTCACCGCCGCTCTGTCGGTGCCGAGACGGGCGGCGATCTCAGCCATGTCGGCGCGCATGTAGCCGGCCTCGTCAAGGCCATCGGCCAGTTCGCCGGCGATCAGGCGTGCTGCCGGGTCAGCAAAGGCAAGCGCGACCTGTTCGCCGACATGCTCGCGCAGCGTGATGGCGGCGGCCGCCATGTCGCCGACGTCGAAGCCGTCCGAAGAGGATGCGGAACCATTACCGGACGCCGATTTCCACTGGGCTGTCAGGTCGGGACCGAGCCGCTCGCTGGTGCCGGGGTCGTCGGGAAACAGGTTTTCCAGCGAAGTATCGAGCTTTTCCGAGATCGCCTCGGCGCTCCACGCCGTTTCCTTCTCGAACCAGTCGCCGCTGGTGGCCGCTTCCGGCGCAGCTTCGATCTTCTGCGTCTGGTCGCTGACGGCATCGTCCTGCGGCTCGGCGCGCTCGAGCAGTGGATTGCGCTCGATCTCGTCGTCGATGAAGCGTTCCAGTTCGATGTGGGTGAACTGCAGCAGCCGGATCGACTGCATGAGTTGCGGCGTCATCACCAGCGACTGGGATTGTCGTAGCTGTAGTTTTGCCGCCAACGCCATGGTTCGGTTTCAAACGCCTTGTCTACGCATCCGGACCGCCGGAAGGAGTTGGGCATAGAAACTGGCCCGGCTTTTGCTTGTCAAGGCGACGGCGATCAAAACTCGCCTGTCGGTGCGTTATTCGGACGAGAAATCGGAAAAGAAGCCCATCTCGCGCCAAAAATCGCGCTTCGAGAGGAATTTTCCCGCTTAGAGTGTAAATCCCTCACCGAGATAAAGCCGCCGCACATCCGGATTTGCGACCACTTCTTCGGCCCGGCCATGGGTCAGCACCTGGCCGGCATGGATGATGTAGGCGCGGTCGATCAGGCCGAGCGTCTCGCGGACGTTGTGATCGGTGATGAGCACGCCGATGCCCCGCGCCGTCAAATGGCGCACAAGTTGCTGGATATCGGCGACGGCGATCGGATCGATACCGGCGAAAGGTTCGTCGAGCAGCATGTATGCGGGGCGGGTCGCCAGTGCGCGCGCGATTTCAAGGCGCCGCCGCTCGCCGCCGGAAAGCGACAGCGACGGGGCTTTGCGCAGATGGCTGATGTGAAACTCATCCAGGAGTTCGTCGAGACTATGTTCGCGCTTTTTGCGGTTCTTTTCGACGACTTCGAGCACGGCACGGATGTTTTGCTCGACGCTCAAGCCGCGAAAGATCGACGCTTCCTGCGGAAGGTAGCCGATGCCAAGGCGGGCGCGGCGGTACATCGGCATCGAGGTGACATCGAAGCCATCGATTTCGATTGTGCCTTCGTCGACCGGCACAAGGCCGGTGACCATGTAGAAGCAGGTCGTCTTGCCGGCGCCGTTGGGACCGAGCAGTCCGACCGCCTCTCCGGCGCGCACGCCGATCGTCACGCCGCTGACGACTTTGCGGCCCTTGTAGCTCTTGGTCAGGCCCTTGGCGATCAAGGTTCCCTTGAACTTTACCTGCTCGACGTTGACCGTGGCCGGTGCCGCAAGTTTGCTGGCGGCGCGTCCTGAAACACGCGCCATCAGCGATGCTACGTCGACCATCAGGGGTTCGCCGCTCCCGACTTCGCCGGCGGCGTGATCGACATCATCACGCGGCCCCCGCAGGCGTCGACCTGGGCCAGGCCGCTCTTCATCTGTACGGTGAGCTTACAGCCGACCAGTACATTGTCACCTTGCGAAAGCACGACCTTGCTGCCTGAAAGCACCAGCACTTCCGTCTTCATATCGAAGGTGCCGCTGTCCCCGGTGGCGACCTGGTCGTCCGATTTGATATAGACCTTGTTGGCGACCTCCAGTCGGTCGATGTTGGCCGAGCCGGTCATCGCGGCACCTGCGGCCTGCGCATCCTTGGCGTCAGCGTCGGGGTCCTTGACGTAATAGACCGTCATCTTGCCGGCCTTGAGCAAGGTCGGACCCTGGACAACGCTTACATTGCCTGTGAATACCGCGACGCTATCCGCCTGGCGAACCTCGAGCTTATCGCTTTCGATCTGGATGGGCTTGTCGCCGGACAGTTTGAGGCCCGACAGTTGGCTGGTGGCCTTGGACTGCGCCAGAGCTGGCGCCATCCCCAGGCCCAGCCCCAAAGCCAGCCCCAAAGCCAGCCCACGGGCCGGCAACGCCGAAGCTGCGGCCACGAGCCGTGTCGAACTACTGAACCGCATTGGATTCTCCGCTCATTGCCTCTGCCGCCTTCAAGCTGGTGGGATCGATGTTGACACGCACTCTGTTCTTGAAAACCACGATCTTGCCGTTGTCCTGGATCGACATCGAATCTGCGGTGATCCGCGACCCGCCGCGGCTGACGTCGACCGGGTCGTTCGTCTTCATAGTGCCTTTGCCCATATCGAGGAAGACCGATTTGAACTTTGCCGCCAAGCCATCAGTGGTGGTTATGGTGA
Organism: Mesorhizobium sp. M1312; assembly: GCF_040318115.1. Classification (NCBI taxonomy): domain Bacteria; kingdom Pseudomonadati; phylum Pseudomonadota; class Alphaproteobacteria; order Hyphomicrobiales; family Phyllobacteriaceae; genus Mesorhizobium; species Mesorhizobium sp. M1312. Next base: position 14,208 of record NZ_JAMYLQ010000017.1, read on the forward strand.
CATCGCTGGTCAGGCTCATGGTGTTGCCGTCACGATTATAGGTGCCGTGCGAGGCATTGATGGCCGCCACATTGTCGGTCGATATCGGCAGCTTGGCGTCGATGCCCTCCAAATTGATGATGCCTTGCTTGGTCACGTCCTGTATGGCGCGCAAAGCCGTCATAGAATAGGGCAGTTTCTGCTTGGTGAACCCGTTGAGCTTGGGGTTGGCCATCACCAGCTTGCCATTGGCGAAGGCGCTGCCGTCGGCCTGGACCTGGATTGAGCCAGGCGCCGCGAGATAGGAATAGACCGGGAAGGCGACCGCGATTGCGGCAGCGGCCAGCGGCACCGCCAGCTTCAAGATCCGCACGCGGCGCGAATGGCGCCGGGCAATGCCGAAGGCGTCGACCCGCGCCGGGCCTACGTCCGGGGGAGCCAACTCCGTCTCGGTGTTGGTCGGTTCGATCGGTCGCGCTAACATAACTGCTTTCTTTTAAACCCCTGCCGCCAAGCACCCCTATAGGTGGGATGCCGGCGCCCTCAAGCAAGCACAAGCGGAGGAAAACCGCAAAAGTGTGACGGTTGCTGTTGCACAAACGAAAATGAAAACCGGCACGACTTGCATCTCATACCAGATACAGGCGCACAGCGTTAGGGGCCTGTGGATTGGTCTTGATGTCTCTTGAAAACGCCGGCGCGCGAACGTCGAACCCTGTCTTTGGCGCAAGCTCGTCAGGAATCGGTAGCCGGGCGCGGATGGTTGCTTTAAAAGCATCTGCTTCCACCGACTATGAGGCTGACCATGGCACTGAGAGCCGACGACCTGATCGACCGCCGCCGCTTGCGCCGCAAGCTGACATTCTGGCGCGTTGCAGCGCTTGTTGTCGCAGCAGTCGGGCTGATTGCCTTTTCGAGCTGGATTTACGGTGACGACTTCACTGGCACGGCGGTCGACCATATCGCCAAGGTCAAGATCGAGGGCACCATTACCGAAGACGAAGACCTGATCAAACAACTGGATACCATCCGTCAATCCTCGAGGGTGAAAGCTGTGATCCTGTCGATCGATTCACCCGGCGGCACCACCGTCGGGGGCGAATCGATCTACGAGGCAGTGCGCAAGCTGGCCGCCGAGAAGCCGGTGGTGGCCGAGGTCGGCACGCTGGCCGCATCGGCGGGCTACATGATCGCCACCGCGGCCGATCATATCGTCGCGCGCAAATCGTCGATCGTCGGCTCGATAGGCGTGCTGATCCAGTATCCGGACGTCAGCGGCCTTATGGACAAGCTCGGCATCAAGCTGGAGGAAGTGAAATCCTCGCCGTTAAAAGCCTCGCCATCGCCTTTCAAGCCGACCAATGACGACGAGCGTACCATGGTCCGCAAGCTCATCCTGGACAGCTACGACTGGTTCGTCGGCGTCGTCGCCGAACGACGCAACATGACCAAGCCGGAGGCGCTGGCCCTGGCCGACGGGTCGATCTTCACCGGCCGGCAGGCTGTTGCCAACAAATTGATCGACGCGGTCGGCGGCGAGACCGAAGCGATCGACTGGCTCGCGACAAAGGGCGTCGACGCCAAGCTCAAGGTGGTGGAGTGGAAGGACGCAGAAAGCGGCGGCTTCCTGTTCTCGAAAGCGATGGCGCGAACCATCGGCAGTGCGCTCGGCCTGCCCGACTATGGCGGCGAGATCATTCACGAATTTGGTGCCGACCGCTTGTTTCTTGACGGTCTCGTTTCCGTCTGGCACCCTTGAGACGAGTGAAAAAAGCAAATAAAATCATCCTCATAATTTTGACCGCAGTGTTTTCACGGGGAGCCTTCTCATGATCAAATCCGAACTTGTGCAGATCATCGCCACACGCAACCCGCACCTTTTTCTGCGCGACGTCGAAAACATCGTCGGCGCGATTTTCGACGAGATCACCGACGCGCTTGCCGAAGGCAACCGGGTCGAGCTGCGCGGTTTCGGTGCTTTCTCGGTGAAAAACCGCCCCGCCCGCACCGGCCGCAACCCGCGCACCGGCGAATCCGTCGAGGTCGAGGAGAAATGGGTGCCGTTCTTCAAGACCGGCAAGGAATTGCGTGAAAGGCTGAACGGCGGCAAATAGGCGCCGCGCGAGCTCGTGCAGCATGCCGGCCTTTTCAGTAGGGCCCGGCCCGCGGTAGAGCCCGCCTTCGACAGGAAATTCTATGTTCAATCGTTTCATGCTGATCGTGGTCTTCGTGCCGCTGGCCGTCATCCTGATCGCGCTGGCGGTCGCCAACCGCGATCCGGTTGCCTTCACCCTGGATCCGTTCAACCCCGGCAATCCGGCGCTGACGCTGACGCTGCCGCTTTTCATCTTCCTGTTCCTGGCTCTCGCCATCGGCATGGTCGTCGGCAGCCTGGCGACCTGGATCAAGCAGGGCCGCTACCGCAGGCTGGCGCGCCAGCGCGGCGTCGAGGCCGAGAACCTGCGCCAGGCGGTCAGCCGTGCGCCGGCTGCGCCACAAGGCCCGGCCTTATCGAAGCCGACCAGCTGAGCCAACACAGCGCCGCACGTCCTTTGGGACGCACAAAGGACGCCGTGCCATTTTGATTACGCATGATCTTTTCCGAAAATCGGTTCCGATTTCCGCGGTTATGCGTTAGGCGTATTTCTCTCCACGGAGTTTCCCATGCTGACCATTTCGGCGGCCGAGGTCGATCATGCGCTGACCTTTCCCGGCCTGGTCGAGACGCTGCGCGCGGCCTTTCGCGATGGCGCGATACAACCGATCAGGCATCACCATACGGTCGAACGGCCCGACGGCGCGGCCTCGACTCTGCTCCTGATGCCGGCCTGGACCGACTTCGATGCGGCCGGCACCTCGGCAGGCGGCCATATCGGCGTCAAGATCGTCACGGTGTCGCCCGACAACAACACCGTAGGCAAACCCGCTGTGATGGGGCTTTACCTCCTGCTCGACGGCGCGACCGGCGAGCCTGAAGCCATGATCGATGGCCAGCGGTTGACGCAGTGGCGCACGGCCTGCGCCTCGGCGCTGGCCGCCTCCTATCTAGCCCGCGAGGACGCTTCGCGGCTGCTGGTGGTCGGCGCCGGCGCGCTGTCGCCGTTCCTCGCCCGGGCGCATTCAGCGGTGCGGCCGATCACCGCCATCCGCATCTGGAACCGCACGCCGGCCAATGCCGAAAAGGTTGCGGCGGAATTGCGCGCCGAGGGCTTTGCCGCCACCGCCGCGAGCGATCTCGACGCCGAACTCGGCCAGGCCGACATTGTTTCGTCGGCGACGATCACGACCACGCCGCTGATCAAGGGCGCGCTGTTGAAGCCGGGAACCCATGTCGATCTGGTCGGCGCTTTCACGCCGGCCATGCGCGAAAGCGACGACGATGCGATTGCGCGTGCCCGCGTCTATGTCGATACCCGGGCAGGCGCCACCAAGGAGGCGGGCGATATCGTCCAGCCGCTGGCCTCGGGCGTGCTGAAGGCGCAAGCCATCGTCGCCGACCTGCATGAATTGGCGCGCGGCCAGAAGAAGGGCCGGCAAAGCCCCGGTGAGATCACGCTGTTCAAATCGGTCGGCGCAGCCCTCGAAGACCTCGCCGCCGGCATTGCAGTGTACAAGGCGCTCAGGAGTAGGGGAGTAGGGGAGTAGGGGAGTAGGGGAGTAGGGGAGTAGGGGAGTAGGGGAGTAGGGGAGCTCTACCAATCGTGCGGCTTCCTGCAAGTCATATTTTCCCTATTCACTTACTCCCTATTCCCCTACTGCCCTACTCCCTTCCGCTGGGAACGTCTCCGGCGTCACACCGTTGTTCGGACGTTATGGAGATACGCGGGTTTCTGTTGTTCTGGTCCATTTTGGCCGCCGTCGTCGCGGCGCTTAGCCTTGGACCATCCTTCGCCCATGTCCTGGAATCGGCTCCTCGGCTGACGAAGTGGTCACCTTCTCTCTGGCGCGAGACGACCGTCTTCAACGCCCAGTTCCAGCTGTTTGCCGTCATTGGCGCGCCACTGGACGTGGCCGCGATCGGCTGTCCGGGACTTCTCGCATGGATGCTGCGTAACGACCGTCCGGCGTTCTGGTACGCGTTGGCCGCTGCCGTGCTCTATGCGGTGTCTCTTGCGACGTGGTTTGCTCTCGTCAAGCCGGCGAACGATGTTCTGGCCACTTGGGCGCCGGGACCGATCCCGGAAAACTTCGAAGCGATCCGGCTGCGTTGGGAAACCGGCCATATGAGCGTCGCCGGCTTCAAGGCCGTCGGTTTTGTATCGCTGGTTGTCGCCCTGCTTTGGATCAGGCGCGGCTGACCGTTTCGGAAATCTCGAGCGACCGCGTTTGTTGCACCGGTGAATGTGCTGTGGCAGAAGCGGGCCAAGTCGCCCCGGAGACGCTCTTCTTGAAATCTTTTCGCGACAAACGCCGCGACAGCCGCTCGCATCAGCTCGTAAAGGGCGGGACGGAACAGGCGCCGCGCAGGACCGGCACAGCATCGGGCAACCGCTCCGAGCCGAAGACGGCGCCGCGCGTCCTTTCGCGCCGCGACGGCCCTCTGCCCGCCGAACACCTGCCGCTGATTCTCGAAGTGGCGCCCAACGCCGACTATGCGCTGCTCGACAGCGGCGCCGGGCGAAAGCTCGAGCAGTACGGGCCCTATCGCATCGTCCGGCCCGAAGGCCAGGCGATCTGGCAAAAAGCGTTGCCGGCCAAGGACTGGGACCGCGCCGACGCCATTTTCACCGGCGACACCGACGAGGAAGGCATCGGCCGCTGGCGTTTCCCCAAGACGCCGCTCGGCGAGACCTGGCCGATGAAGCATGATGGCATCGACTATCTCGGCCGCTTCACCTCGTTTCGCCATGTCGGCGTCTTCCCCGAGCAGACGTCGCACTGGGACCACATGGCCGGGCTGATCGCGGCGACGAAGCGACCGGTCAAGGTGCTGAATCTGTTCGGCTATACCGGCCTTGCCTCGCTGGTGGCGGCGCGCGCCGGCGCCGAGGTCACCCATGTCGATGCGTCCAAGAAGGCGATCGGCTGGGCCAGGGAGAACCAGGAGATGGCGGGCCTGTCGCAAAAGCCGATCCGCTGGATCATTGACGACGCCATGAAATTCGCCGAGCGCGAGGAGCGCCGCGGCAGCCGCTACGACATCATCCTGTTCGATCCGCCCGCCTATGGCCGTGGCCCCAAGGGCGAGGTCTGGCAATTGTTCGAGGACCTGCCTGATCTGACCGACCTCTGCCGCTCGATCCTGACGCCGAAGCCGCTTGCTGTCGTGCTGACCGCCTATTCGATCCGCGCCTCCTTCTTCGCCATCCATGCCTTGATGCGCGACACGTTTGCAGGCATGGGCGGCACTGTCGAATCCGGCGAACTGATCATCCGCGAGAAATCCGCCGGCCGGGCGCTGTCCACGTCACTATTCTCACGCTGGGTGGCCTGAATGAGCGAGCGGCACGCCGGCGCCCCAGGGCAGGTGAAGGAAGTCACCAGCCTCGCCAATCCGTTGATCAAAGACATCAAGGCGCTCTCCCTGAAGAAGTTCCGCGATCAGCAGAACGCCTTCATGGCCGAGGGGCTGAAGCTGGTCATCGACGCGCTCGACCTCGGCTGGTCGATCCGGACGCTGGTTTTCGCCAAGGCCGGGCGCGGCAATGCGGCGCTCGAAAAGGTTGCGGCGCGCACGGTTGCCGCCGGCGGCACCGTGCTCGAAGTTTCGGAAAAAGTGCTCGTCGCCATCACCCGCCGCGATAACCCGCAAATGGTGGTCGGCGTCTTTTCGCAGAAGTTCCTGCCGCTGAAGGACATCCGCGCCCGAGACGGCGATGTCTGGGTGGCGCTCGACCGCGTGCGCGACCCCGGCAATCTCGGCACCGTCATCCGCACCGTCGATGCCGTTGGCGCCAAGGGCGTCATCCTGGTCGGCGAGACCACCGATCCTTTTTCCGTCGAGACCGTGCGCGCCACGATGGGCTCGATCTTCGCCGTGCCGGTTGCCAAGGCGACGCCGGACGCCTTCCTCGCGTGGCGAAAAAGCTTTCCTGGCCTTGTTGCCGGCACGCATCTGAAGGGTGCGGTCGATTACCGCTCGGTCGACTTTTCCAAAGGCCCGGTGCTGCTGATTATGGGCAACGAACAGCAAGGCCTGCCCGAGAGCCTGGCCGAAAGCTGCGACAGGTTGCTGCGGATCCCACAGGCCGGCCGGGCCGATTCGCTCAATCTCGCGGTGGCCACCGGCATCATGCTGTTCGAGATCCGGCGCGGCGCGCTGAAACTTGCCCCGGAGGACGCCAGACCGTGACATCCCAAATGGTGAAATCCCCAACGGCAAAACCATGGTTCCCCTACGCCCTGCTGGTCGTCGTCGCGATAGCGCTCGACCAGTGGGTGAAATATCTGGTCGAGACCGGCCTCGCCTTTCAGGAAAAGGTCGATCTTGTGCCGTTCCTGGCGTTGTATCGCACCTACAACACAGGCATTGCCTTCTCGATGTTTTCGTCCTTCGGCGACACCGGCCTGGTGGTTATCGCCGCTTTCGTCGTTGCTTTCGTGCTCTATCTGGCGGCCCGCACTCCGCCCAGCCACGTGCTTACCCGCATCGGCTTTGCGCTGATCGTCGGCGGCGCGCTCGGCAATCTGTTCGACCGCGTTACTTATGGTCACGTGATCGACTACATCCTGTTCCACACCCCGGTATGGTCCTTTGCCATCTTCAACCTCGCCGATGCCTTCATCGCGGTCGGCGCGGTGGTGGTCGTCTTCGACGAACTCATCGGTTGGCGGCGCGAGGCCAAGCCCTCAAGCGATTGACCTGGCCTCCTGCCGCCATACAGTGGCCATTCGCAAAGCCCGAGGAGAAGACATGCCCGAAACCTTCAAAGCCATCCTCGTTTCCCGCGATGCCGAGAAGAAGCAGTCGGTCGCGGTGACCGACCTCACCGAAGCCGACCTGATGGAGGGCGATGTCACCGTCGCCGTCGAGGCAACGACGGTGAACTACAAGGACGGCCTCGCCATATCAGGCAACGCGCCGGTGATCCGCCGCTGGCCATTGGTACCGGGCATTGACTTCGCCGGCACCGTCGTCTCGTCTTCCCATGCCGACTGGCGCAAGGGGGACAAGGTCATATTGAATGGCTGGGGCGTCGGCGAAACGCATTTTGGCGCCTATGCCGAGCGTGCCCGTGTCAACGGCGACTGGCTGGTGCCGCTGCCTCAGGGCATGAGCGCGCATGATGCCATGGCGATCGGCACCGCCGGCTACACCGCCATGCTTTGCGTCATCGCGCTGGAACGGCACGGCATCGTGCCCGATCGCGGCCCGGTGGTAGTGACTGGCGCGGCCGGCGGCGTCGGCTCGGTCGCGGTCTCGATCCTGTCCAGCCTCGGCTATCATGTCATCGCCTCGACCGGCCGCAGCGCTGAAAGCCCCTACCTGATCGACCTCGGTGCTGCGGAAGTGATTTCGCGCGACGAGCTTGCCCAGCCGGCAAAGCCGCTCGCCAAGGAACGCTGGGCCGGCGGCGTCGATGCGGTCGGCAGTCACACGCTGGCCAACGTCCTTTCGATGACCTCCTATGGCGGCGCCGTCGCCGCCTGCGGCCTGGCAGGCGGCATGGATCTGCCGGCGAGCGTCGCCCCGTTCATCCTGCGCGGCGTTTGTCTGCTCGGCATCGATTCGGTGATGGCGCCGAAGCCGGTCCGCATGGAGGCGTGGCGCCGCATCGGCACGGACCTCGATCTCCAGAAGCTGGCCAGCCTGTCCACGACCATCGGCTTTGACGGCATCATCGACGCCGCGCACGACATCCTCGAGGGCAAGATCCGTGGCCGCGTAGTGGTGGATATGTGAGTTCTGGCGTCTGCCGTTTTGCACGAAAGAAAGACAAAAAACCGCGCGACCGATAAAATTCGAACGATCGGTCGCAATTTTCCATAATCTCTGTCTGGCAAGGGTTTCCGCATGGTCACGGAATCCGGCATCAGAGAAACGGAGAGCGCCGAAAACGTCGACGAGATCGGCCCGGAGGCGCCAAGACGGCAGCATATCGCAGCGCCGCCACTGGCGCCCGAACTGTCCGCCGCCAATCGCGAAGGCCTGCCGTTCCTGACGCTCGTCGCCATAGGCGTGCTGGCAGGTCTGTCGCATCTGACCGGAGCGCCGATCTTCATCACTTTCGGCCTTTTGGCGACTGGCATGGCCGGTCTCGCCGTGCATCTGCGTGCCAGGCGCAAGGAGCGTCGTACGGTTGCCCTCCTTGGCGAGACCGCAGCTCGCAGCCGCGCCGAGGTCGAGACCCTGGCCGACCGCATGTGGGAGATGCAGGAGAGCGAGGAACGCTTTCGCGGGCTGATCGACGCGCTTGGCGATCTCGTCGTCCACCGCGATCGTGACGGCCACATCGTCTATGCCAACAAGGTTTTCGCCGATCTTGTCGGAGCCGATCAGCGCGACCTTGCCGGCAGGACCCTTGCCGAACTCGGCATCGAGGTCGGCATCGTTCCCGATGCCGCTTTTTCCGACCACGAATGCCTGAGCTCCACCGACGTCGCCATTCGTACGCCGGCTGGCCCGCGCTGGTTCTCATGGATCGAACTGTCCGTGCGCGACAAGGAGAACGGCGGCGCCTCGCATCGCGCCATCGCCCGCGACATCACCGCCCGCAAGCACGCCGAATCGTCGCTGATCACCGCCCGTGAGCGAGCCGAATATGCAAGCCAGGCCAAATCGCGCTTCCTCGCCACCGTCAGCCACGAGATCCGCACGCCGATGAACGGCATCATGGGCATGGCCAGGCTGCTGGCGGACACCAATCTCTCGCCCGAACAACGGACCTATGTCGGCGCCGTCTCGACCTCGGCCAGCGCGCTGCTGGCGCTGATCGAGGATCTGCTCGACTATTCCAAGATCGAGGCCGGCCGCTTCGATCCCGAACCGCAGCCAATGTCGGTGCGCGAGATCGCCGACAACATCGTCGAACTCTTGGCCGCGCGCGCCTTCGCCAAGAATATCGGCCTTGGCTGCCACGTCGAACCCGACGTGCCGCAGATGATATCAGCCGATCCGGGAAGGGTCAGGCAGGTGCTGCTCAACCTGATCGGCAACGCGATCAAGTTCACCGACAGCGGCGGCGTATTGGTGAGCATCGCTCGTGCCCGCACCGAAACCACCGACCGCATATGCTTCACCGTCGCCGACACCGGTCCCGGCCTGCACGAGGACGATATGGAGCGCATCTTCGAGGAATTCGAACAGGCTGATGGCACGTCGACCCGCGCGCATGGCGGCGCCGGGCTCGGTCTTGCCATCTCCAAGCGCCTGGTGATCGCCATGGGCGGCACGATTTCGGTGTCGAGCCGCCTCGGCCAAGGCTCCGAGTTCGTCTTCGAAATCCCTGCAATAGCGGCCACCGAGCCGCCGCAGACCCGCCAGAATGCGCTGTCAGGGCGGCGCGCGGTGATACTGTCGAAGAACGCCATCGAGGCCGACGCCATCGCCCGCACCATCCGTGCCAATGGCGGCATGGTCGATCTGGCTGCGACCGCCGCCCAGGCAGCGTCCTTCGCAGAAGGCTGCGACGTACTTCTGGTTGATGCGGCCATGGAGGAGGGCGACGGCAGTTTGCTCAAGCGCCTTCGCCAGAGCGGCTTTGCCGATTGCGAGGCGATCACGCTGATCGCGCCGACCGACCGCGGCATGCTGGGCGAGTTCCGCGCCAGCGGCTACGCCACCTTCCTGGCACGGCCGGTTCGCGGCGAGACGTTGCTGCGCGTGCTTTTGACCAGCAGCGTGCCCGCCCTCACCCAGCCACAGCCGGAAAAGCCCGGCGCACCATCCGTCCGTGCCATTGGCGGCCGCAGGCAGGGGCTGTCCGTGCTGATCGCCGAGGATAACGACATCAACGCCATGCTTGCCCGTGCCACACTGCTAAAGGCCGGGCATCGCGTGAAAGTGGTCGGCAACGGCAAGGCCGCCGTCGAGGCCGTCACTGGTACGGGTCACAAGCACCGCTTCGACGTGGTGCTGATGGACCTGCACATGCCTGTCATGGACGGGCTGGACGCCATCGCCGCCATTCGCCGGCATGAGGAGGAAACCGCCGTGCCGCCGGTTCCGATCATGGTGCTTTCGGCGGACAGTCAGGAAAAGACCCGCCACGCCGTGCTCGCCCATGGTGCCAGCGGCTTCGTCACCAAGCCGCTCGACCCCGACGCGCTTGTCCATGCGGTCGAAGGCCAGGTGGCGGCGTGATCTGCCGAGCTGTCCTTCCAAGTTTCCCGGCGTAACATAGCCGGTTGAAGGATTACCCAGCCGACGAAGTATTGCCGGCAACGCCGTATCACGGTACTGTCACAATCCTGTTGCACCTACACCGTATCCCCGTGCCAAGAGGGATGGCTCGAAGGAGAATCACTCGTGCATACAGTTATGCCGGAATGTGACGCTCGGCCGAACGCCAGCGGTGCTTTGCTCACCGGGCGGAACGTCGATGCCGTCATAAAAGGCGAAGCGCTCGGCCGCATAGGCAACCTCGAAGTGCGGCTCGCCCGCAACGAGGCTGAGATCGCCGCCGCGCAGGAAGTGCGCTACCGGGTGTTCTATGACGAGCTTGGCGCCAGGAAGAACCTGTTCCAGGTGCAGGACCGCCGTGACGCCGACCATTTCGATCCGCTTTGTGATCATTTGCTCGTCTTCGACACCTCGCTGTCCGGTCCCGAGCATCGCCGCATTGTCGGCACCTACCGCCTGCTGCGGCAGGAAATCGCGGCAGCGGCCGGCGGCTTCTATTCCGAGGGCGAATTCGAGCTGACCAATCTTATCGCCCGCCACCCCGGCCAGCGTTTCCTCGAGCTCGGCCGCTCCTGCGTCTTGCCGGAATACCGCTCGAAGCGCACCATCGAGGCGCTCTGGCAGGGTATTTGGACCTATATCAACCATTACGGGATCGGCGTGATGACCGGTTGCGCTTCGTTCCACGGCACCGTGCCGGCGGCGCACGCCGAAGCGCTGACCTATCTCGCCCATCACTGCCGGACGAATTCGGCCTGGGACGTGCGCGCGGTCGCCGGGCGCTACTGTTCCATGGACTTGATGCCGATCGAGGCGGTCAACGCCAAGGCCGCGATCGCGGCGATGCCGCCGCTGGTCAAGGGCTATCTGCGCGTCGGCGCGCGCATCGGCGACGGCTGCGTCATTGACCGCGAATTCTCGACGGTCGACGTGTTCGTGGTGATGCCGGTCCAGGAGATCGGCGCCCGCTACGTCAACTATTATGGCGGGGAAGCCCAGCGTTTCGCGGCCTGAGTAGGGCAGTAGCGGGATAAGGCAGTAGGGGGAGAGAAGGCAACGGCCGGAGTAGGCAATTGCCCCACTTTACCGTACGTAGCGTTCCCCTATTCCCCTAACTTACGCATCCTTCTCAGCCTGCTCATTCACCGGCCCTGGCTCGACCGGCGCTTCGCTGGCGACATGCTTGGGTCCGCCTTTGGCAACGCCGACCATGGCCGGCCGCAGCACCCGCTCGCCGATCGAATAGCCTGGCTGCACGACCTGGACCACCGTGTTGGCGGGCACCTCCGGATTGGGTACCTCGAACATCGCCTGGTGGAAATTCGGGTCGAATTTCTCGCCTTCCGGCTCGAGCTTCTTCACCCCGTGCCGCTCCAGCGCCGATAGCATGGCGCGCTCGGTGAGCTCGACGCCCTCGATCAGCGCCTTGAAACCGGCATCGCCCGACGCCTTGGCCTCAGCCGGGATCGCATCCAGCGCACGGCGCAGATTGTCAGATACCGACAGCATGTCACGGGCGAAATTGGCAACCGCATAAGCACGCGCATCGTGCACGTCACGGGCGGTACGGCGGCGCAGATTCTCCATCTCGGCTGCGACGCGGAGCGCGCGGTCCTTCAACTCGTCGTTTTCCTTCAGAAGCCGCACAAGCGCTTCATAGTCGCCGTCGACGCTGCCTTCCGTGTGTTCGGTGGCAGCCCCGGTCGTCTCGGCTTCATCGGGCGCGCGTTCGTCTTTTGCCTGGTCGCTCATCGCCGTTTCCCGTCATTTCGAATGATGTGGATTTTGTGCCCGATATCGAGGTTTGGCGGCCAAAAATCAAGGGGCAAGCGATACTGAAGAGGCCGCTGGCGCTCTGACGGCGCATCATGAAGACCTTTCGATATTAATTCAAATTTTACTGTAACCGCCGGCTTTGCTTGCCAAGATGCTGCGATGGGGGAACCATTCGTCTGCTGGAAGAGTTTCGAAGCCGACACAGGATTTTGAGATGATGACCCGCAACAACGGCGACCATAACAAGAATAGCGCCCGCGCCAATGACGAAAGACGTGAAAGGCTCGCGGCCGGCATCAGGCGCCAGTTCGGCACCGAGGCAACGACGCGCTTTCTGCGTGCGCTGCCGGCGTTCCGGACGGAGAACGATATTCCCGATCGCTTCAGGGAATTGCTCGACCGCCTGGACGGCATCGAGAGCAGCGTAGCCGCCGGTGGCCACAGGCGGTAGACCAACACTTTCGTGCCGCCGGAACCCAAGCATGCCCTTCCACATTGCAGTACCTTGCGCATCGCGCGACATTTACGCGCAGTAACTTCGCGTGATGCCTGCCTTGCGGCGTCGGAATGGTCCGTCTATGCTTCCTGATGAACATGATTTCCCCCGAAGCTGTGGCGAACAGCAAACGTGCCTGGTTGAAAATCCTGGCGCGCTACAAGAAACCAGACAGGCGGCGCAGCGCCGTCGAACTTGCTATCACCCTCATCCCCTTTGCCACGCTGTGGGCACTGTCCTCGGCTGCCTATGCCCATGGTCATTGGTGGGGTCTGATCCTCATCCTTCCGGCCGCCGGCTTTCTGGTGCGGATCTTCATGATCCAGCACGATTGCGGCCACGGTTCCTTCTTCGCCAACCGCACCGCCGACGACTGGATCGGCCGCGGCCTGGGCATCCTGACCTTGACGCCCTACGATTGCTGGCGGCGTGCCCACGCAACCCATCACGCCAGCGCCGGCAATCTCGATGAGCGCGGCACGGGCGATATCAAGACGTTGACCGTCGCGGAATATCGGCAAATGTCCTGGCGGGGCCGCCTTGCCTATCGTCTCTATCGCCATCCGCTCGTCATGTTCGGCCTCGGCCCCATTTGGCTTTTCATCTTTGAGCAGAGACTGCCGGTCGGCATGATGCGAGGCGGCCTGACGCCCTGGGTGTCGTCAATGGCGACCAACGTGGCCATCGCGGTCGCCGCCGCCGCCCTCGTCTGGTTCGTCGGCCTCGAAGCGTTCCTGGTTGTCCATTTGCCCATTGTCGTTCTCGCCGGTTCCGCCGGCATCTGGTTGTTTTACGTCCAGCACCAATTCGAAGAGACTGAGTGGGCAAAGGACTCCGAATGGGAGTTTCAGCACGCGGCCCTGCACGGCTCGTCCTATTATGACCTGCCGCCGGTGCTGAACTGGTTCACCGGCAATATCGGCGTCCATCACGTGCACCACCTCTCCGCCAAGGTGCCGTGCTATCGGCTGCAGGAGGTCCTGAGGGACTATCCGGAACTGCGCGAAATCGGTCGCGTCACGCTTCTCGACAGCCTGCGCTGCGTCAAGCTGGCGCTGTGGGATGAGAGCCGCAGCAAGCTGGTGTCGTTTCGCGAAGCGCGGATGACTGCGTAAACGCATGACCCCGAAAATCGAAATCGATTTTCGGAGAGGATCATGCGTAGAATCAATGTGCTACAGCGTCCTTTGCGCGTCCAGAAAGGACGCGCGCCGCTGTAGAACAGCCTCACCACAGGAGCGGCGGTTTTCCAAGGCCTGGCTCAAGCCGCCTTGCGTTCGTCGCGCATCAGGATCTCGCCATGGTGGATCTCGGTGCCGAGCACTTTCAGGCATTCGCGCATGAAGGCGGCGAGGCCCGGCCAGCCCTTGGCCGATACCAGATTGCCGTCGACATGGGCGCCGGTCGGCGCGACATCGATGTAGGTGCCGCCGGCGAGCGTGACTTCCGGCTCGCAATACTGCAGCGCCGCGACTTCCCTGCCACGCAGCACGCCGTCGACCGCCATCAGGATCTGCGCGCCATGGCAGATGGTGAAGATCGGCTTGCCGGTCTCGTGGAAATGCCGCACCAGCGCCTGCACGCGCTTGTCGATACGGATATATTCCGGGCCGCGCCCGCCTGCCGCATAGACGGCATCGTATTCAGCCGGATTCACCTCGGAAAACGTCTTATTGAGAATGTAGTCGTGGCCGAGCTTTTCCGTATAGGTCTGGTGGCCCTCGAAATCATGCAGCGACGTCTTCAGGATATCGCCCGCCTTCTTGTCGGGGCACACGACATGGACAGTGTGGCCGACCGCATGCATGGCCTGTTCAAAGACGAAAATCTCGTATTCCTCGCTGAACTCTCCAACGAGCATCAATATCTTCTTACCAGCCATTCCGGTTCCTCCCTTGGTGGCGAATTTATTTCGGAACGCGAAATAATAAGCCTATCCTAATGGCAGGTCACCGAAAATAAAGACTGAATCTGCAAGGTGGTCCGACCAGATGCGGCGATCTGCTCTCGCAGGCGATCAGCCGGCGTGCACCCGCCGCCAGGAATATTTAGGGCCTTTGGCCTCCGGCTTCTCGGTCGGCTGATAATACAGCGGCAGACCGCCGGTGCGGCCTTCCTCGAGCCGTTTCAAAAGCACCGGATGCGACACTTCGAACTCGTCGAAGCCGAGGCGCAGCATATGCGGTAGCTGGTCGACCAGAACCTGCCCGGTGGCGCGAACCGCGCCCTCGAAATGGTAGCGGCTGCGCAGCAGTTCTCCCTTGGAGAAGGAACGGCCGTCACTGAAAGCCGGAAAGGCCAACGCGACCAGCGATATCTGGTCGAGCAGGTCTGCGATCCTTTCGAGCTGGTCGCCGGGCTGAAGCAGCACGCCAAGGCGTTCCTTCGCCGACCGGCGCACCGCTGGGTCGAGGTCGAGAAACGCCTGCAACGGCAGAATGAAGCGGCCATTTCCGGACAGTGCGTCGGCACTCTCGGCATGGCTCCACTCGTCCTCGCTAAAACCCGTCGGGGTCCAGAGGCGGGTAACAGTCTCTGGCGTCAGTTCGGTCATCGAAAATTCCTAACGCTCAAAAAAGATCCTAAAGCGATGCGTCGGTCAGCGAGTTTTCCAGCCCCGACAAATGGATGCCGCACTCGGTCTTGGCGTGCCCTGCCCAGCGGCCGCTGCGCGCGTCCTCGCCCGGTTGCACCGGTTGCGTGCATGGGAAGCAGCCTATCGACAAATAGCCATAGGCAACCAACGGATTTTCACGCAGCGCATGCGCGCGCATATAGTTGGCCTGGTCAGCGGTCGTCCAATGCGCCAGCGGATTGACGCGGATGCGAGAACCGACCGCCTCGAACACCGGAAGCGCTGCCCGCGTCGTGGCCTGAAAACGCTTGCGGCCGGTGAACCAGGCGCGGAACGGCTCGACGCCGCGCGCCAGCGGCTCGACCTTGCGGACGTCGCAGCAGGCGTCGGTGTCGGTCTCGTTCAGATTGCCGGTCGGATCGATCCGTTCGAGCGCCGCTTCGTCAGGCGTGATCACCCGGATGTCGGTCAGCCCGAAATCGGCAACGAGCGCGTCGCGATAGCCGAGCGTCTCGTCGAAATGCTTGCCGGTGTCGAGGAAGATCACCGGCAAACTCCGGTCGATCTTAGCGATCATGTGCAGCAGCACCGCCGAATCCGCGCCAAAGGACGAAACCGCGGCGATTTCGCCGCGAAAGAACTCCTGGGCCGACCGCTCGATGATCTCAAGCGGCTTCAGATGACCATAGAGCGCATCGAGCCCCGCCGCTTCGGCGGCGATGCCGGCCTCGACGTCGACGATCCGATCAAGCGGCCTTGGCTTCGCCAGCATAGAGCGCCTCCTTGAACGGCGCGGGACCGACACGGCGGTAGGCGTCGATGAATTTTTCGGTTCTGTCCAGTCGAAGCCCCAGATAGGTTTCGACGATCTGTTCGATGGCATCGGTGATCTCTGCCGAGCTGAAGCCGCGGCCGATGATCTCGCCGACCGAGGTGTTCTCGTCGGCCGAGCCGCCGAGCGTGACCTGGTAGAGTTCGGCGCCTTTCTTCTCGACCCCGAGGATGCCGATATGGCCGAC
Source organism: Mesorhizobium sp. M1312 (assembly GCF_040318115.1). Lineage (NCBI taxonomy): Bacteria > Pseudomonadati > Pseudomonadota > Alphaproteobacteria > Hyphomicrobiales > Phyllobacteriaceae > Mesorhizobium > Mesorhizobium sp. M1312. Next base: position 30,335 of record NZ_JAMYLQ010000017.1, read on the forward strand.
ATGGTGATGGCCGCAGGCGTTGATGCAGCCGGAAATCTTCAGTTTTAATTCGCCGATCTCGCGCTGCCGCTCGAGCGAAGCGAAGCGGCGCGAGATTTCCTGCGCCACCGGAATGGAGCGCGCCGTGGCCAGCGCGCAATAATCGAGGCCAGGGCACGAGATGATGTCTGATATCAGATTGGAATTGGCGGTCGCCAGTCCGATGTCGACCAGCGCGTCATAGACCGCCTTGAGGTCGGCGCGCGCGACATGCGGCAGGATCAGGTTTTGCTCATGGCTGACGCGCAGCTCGTTGAAGGCATATTTTTCGGCAAGGTCGGCGACCGCTTCCATCTGGCTGTCGGAGGCGTCGCCCGGCGCTTCGCCGATGCCCTTGAGCGAGATGGTCACCGCGGCATAGTCGGGATGGCGGTGGGTCACCACGTTCTGATCGAGCCATTCCGAAAAGCTCTTGGAATCGAGGCGGGCAAGCTTGACCGCCTCGTCGCCTTCCGGCCGGTCGGTCAAAGCCGGCGGGGCGAAATAGGCATCGATGGCGCGGATGTCGGCTTCCCGCAGCTTCAGATCCGCATCTTTCAGCTCCTGCCATTCGGCCTCGACCTGACGGGTGATCTCCTCGACACCGGTCTCGTGGACGAGGATCTTGATGCGCGCCTTGTATTTGTTGTCGCGGCGCCCGTAGAGGTTGTAAACGCGCAGGATCGCCGTGCAGTAGGACAGAAGGTCGGCCTCGGGCAGAAAATCGCGGATCTTCTTGGCGATCATCGGCGTACGGCCCTGGCCGCCGCCGACATAGACGGCAAAACCGAGTTCGCCGGCAGCGTTCTTCTTCAAATGCAGGCCGATGTCATGCGTCTGAATGGCGGCGCGGTCGCGCTCGGCACCGGTCACCGCGATTTTGAATTTTCTCGGCAGGAACGAGAATTCCGGATGCACCGACGACCATTGGCGCAGGATTTCCGCATATGGACGCGGATCGGCCACCTCGTCGGCGGCGGCACCGGCAAAGTGGTCGGCGGTGACGTTGCGGATGCAATTGCCGCTGGTCTGGATGGCGTGCATCTCCACACTCGCCAGATCGGCCAGGATCGCCGGAATATCCGACAGCGCCGGCCAGTTGAACTGGATGTTCTGGCGCGTCGTGAAATGGCCGTAGCCCTTGTCGTATTTGCGGGCGATGTGGCCGAGCATGCGCAGCTGCTTGCTGTTCAGCGTGCCGTAAGGCACCGCGATGCGCAGCATGTAAGCGTGCAATTGCAGGTAGACGCCGTTCATCAGCCTCAGCGGCCGGAACTGATCCTCGGTGATCTCGCCGGCAAGCCGCCGCGCGACCTGGTCGCTGAACTCGGCGACGCGGGCCTGGACGAAATCGTGATCGAACTCATCGTAACGGTACATGTCTGGTCTTTCCGGGCGCGTCCGCCCGTTTCATCAATGTGGTCGTTTACGCCGCCCGGGCGGCTTCCGGGCGCGCCTGCTTGCCCAGATCGTTGCGGTTGGTCGGGCCGGCGGCGCGGATCTTTTCGCGCAGCCGGACCGGCTCGACCACGCCATTGGCGACGGCCACGTCGATCAGATTAACATCGACCACTTCGTTGTTGGCATAGGCCGTGGCGCCAATCGCCTCCAGCCGGTCTTCAGCCGTCTTATCATGGGCGACATCGGCATTGTCGATGATCTCGGCCCAGCCGCCATTGGCGTACCAGACGGCTTCGCCGTCGGTCAGGCGGTTTGCGGTCAGAACTTTCATCGTTCAGCTCCTTCGACGGCTGTTTGGGCCGCGCCTTCATGCCTGTGTGCCGCGAGCGGCTCGGAACGTTCGAAGTTGGCGCCGGCGACCGCATCGCCGATGATCGTCATGACCGGGCCGGTAAGGTCGGCGCGGACCTCCAGCGACGGCAGGTCGGCAAGCGTGCCGTGGAACCGGCGGCGGTTGGCAAGGCTGGCATTCTCGACCACGGCGACCGCCGTATCCGGCGATAGGCCAGCCTCGATCAGCCGGCCGGCAACCTCGGCCGCGACTGAGCGGCCCATATAGACGGCGACTGTGGCGCCGGAAATGGCGAGCTTTGCCCAGTCGGGCAGCGAATTTCCCTTGAGGTCGTGGCCGGTGGTGAACACCATAGACGACGACACGCCGCGCAGCGTTAGTGGCAACTCGAAATCGGCGGCGGCGGCGAAAGCCGCGGTGACGCCCGGAACCACCTCATAGGCAATACCGGCATCGCGCAGCGCTGCCATTTCCTCGCCCGCGCGGCCGAACACCAGCGGATCACCGGATTTCAGCCGCACGACGCGTTTGCCGTCACGGCCGAGCTCGATCAGCAGCGCGTTGATCTCGGCCTGGCTCTTGGTATGGCAGCCCTTGCGTTTGCCCACCGGCAGACGCTCGGCGTCGCGGCGGCCCATGGCGATGATCGCCTCCGGCACCAGCGCGTCATGGACGATGACATCGGCTTCCATCAGCAAGCGGTGGGCGCGCAGCGTCAGCAGGTCTTCAGCGCCGGGGCCGGCTCCCACCAGGGCGATGTGACCCGATGCCGGCGCATTCGAAAGCAACAGGTCGACGGCGGCGTCATGTGCCTGCGAAAGCTGGCCGGCGTCCATGGCACGGGCCGGCGCGCCGCCGAAAAAGTCGTTCCAGAAGCGCCGGCGGGCATTGCCTTTCGGCAGCAATCTCTCGGCGGTGCCGCGCAACGAGGCGGCAAGCGAAGCAAGCGGCCCAAGCGACGGCGAAAGCGTGCGGTCGATGCGGCTGCGCAGCATCTGGGCAAGCACCGGGCCCGCCCCTTCGGTACCGATGGCAATGGCGACCGGCGCGCGGTTGACCAGCGCCGGGGTGAAGAAATCGCACAGCTCCGGCCGGTCGACGGCATTGACCGGAATGCCCAGCCGGCGCGCATCCTCTGCAACGCGCCGGTCGAGCGCCCCATTGCCGCTGGCGGCAAACACCATCACCGCGCCTTCGAGATGCGCGGCCTCATAGGCGGCAGCAATGTGGATGGCGCCATTCGCGGCGATGAAGGCCAGCAACTCGGGCTCGGCGGCATCGGCTATGATGCGCAGCACGGCGCTCGACTGGCCGATCAGCCGCGCCTTGGCCAGAGCCTCCTCGCCGCCGCCGACAACGGCCACGGCTTCGCCCTCGACCCGCATGAAGACGGGAAACGCGTTAAGCTTGGGGGTGGCCTGCGGCATGGCGAGTGGAATCCTGAATACGCTGTCAGTTCTACGCGCGGGAGCGAAAAAGCAGAAGGAAAGCACTCGCGCATCGCTTCGTGCGAAGCAATCGCTTTTCTGCAAGCACCAAAGGCAGGAGAAAAAAATTCCACACCCACGAGTGGAGCAGATCCAAGCCGCTGTTGCGAGCCTTGATCTGTGGCGGTTCTAGCAACAAGCGAAGTATATCGCAAAACACTTTTTCTAAATTCTACCAATCTAGTAGACTAAAGCTGCGATGCGCGAAACGCCGGAACATTCCTGCCTCAACGCGCGTTTGCCCTGCGAATCCGAGTCTGGCTGTTCAGCTGCGCAATGGCTCCAAAGACGGGCCTAGAAAACCATGAAAAACAGAAAAAAGGAGCGCTCCGTGACCAACCTAAAGCTGAAACGCGGACTGTGGATGGTGGTGGCCGATGGCGAGAAGGCACTGTTCCTCGAGAACCGTGGCGATACCCAATATCCCGATCTTCAGGTCGTGCAGGAGATGGAACAGGCAAATCCGGCGACGCGAGAGCAGGGCTCGGACCGCCCCGGCCGCTACAGCGACGGCCCTTCCGTCCACCGCAGCGCAGTCGAGGACACTGACTGGCATCGTCTCGGCAAGGAGCGTTTCGCCGACGAAATTGCCGAGCGGCTGTACAAGCTGGCGCACCGCGGCGCGTTCAAGGAAATGGTGCTGATCGCACCGCCGCAAGTGCTGGGCGACATGCGCCGAAAATTGCACAAGGAAGTTGCGGAGAAAATCACAGTGGAAATTCCAAAGACGCTGACCAACCACACCATCGTCGACATCGAGAACCTGCTGCAGGCGGCCTGATCGCTGGCATCAGGCGCGCAAGCCGTTTCTTTTTTGCAGCAACATTGCCAGCCTTGAGGCGGCTTGCCTTCTGCCATCCTTGTCATCGATTTCATGACGTTGTGGGTTGCCTCGCGGCCACCCAAACCCCCATATTGCCAAAGCGGCGGCTTTTTTGGCGACGCAATCCGACATCGTGATTTTGAAAGGCGCTCCATTGACCATGCCGCATGACACGCCCCTTATCGCCACCATCGTCGCCGGTCTGGGGCTGGCTTTCGTCTTCGGCGCAATTGCCAATCGCTTCCGCATCCCGCCGCTGGTCGGGTACCTCATCGCCGGCGTGCTGGTCGGGCCGAATACGCCGGGCTTCGTCGCCGATGCCGGCCTCGCCAATGAACTGGCCGAGATCGGCGTGATCCTTTTGATGTTTGGCGTCGGCCTGCATTTCTCGTTGAAGGATCTGTTGTCGGTCCGCGCCATAGCCGTGCCCGGCGCTATCGTGCAGATCGGCTTCGCGACAGCACTCGGCGCCGTTCTTGCCTGGATGCTCGGCTGGTCGATGGGCGCTGGGCTGGTGTTCGGGCTGGCGCTTTCCGTCGCCTCGACCGTGGTGCTGTTGCGCGCCTTGCAGGAACGGCGGCTGATCGAGACGGAGCGTGGCCGCATCGCCGTCGGCTGGCTGATCGTCGAGGACCTGGCGATGGTGCTGGCGTTGGTGCTTTTGCCGGCGTTGGCTGGCGTGCTGGGCGGCCAGCAGCAAGTTGAGACCCATAGCAGCCTGCTGTCGCTGCCGGCCAGCTACGGCATTTGGGGTGTCGTCGGCATCACGCTGGCCAAGGTCGCGGCCTTTGTCGTCGTCATGCTGGTGGTCGGGCGCCGGGTCATCCCCTGGATCCTGCACTACGTCGCCCATACCGGGTCGCGTGAATTATTTCGGCTGGCGGTGCTTGCCATCGCGCTCGGGGTCGCCTTCGGCGCGGCCAAGCTATTCGGCGTCTCACTGGCGCTGGGCGCTTTCTTCGCCGGCATGATCATGAGCGAGTCCGAACTCAGCCATCGGGCGGCCGAGGAATCGCTGCCGCTGCGCGACGCCTTTTCCGTGCTGTTCTTCGTTTCAGTCGGCATGCTGTTTGACCCGTTCAGCCTGATCAGCAACGGCTGGCCGGTCCTGGCGACACTGGCCATCATCGTCATCGGCAAATCGCTGGCCGCCTTCGCCATCGTCGTCGCCTTCCGCTATCCGATCCCGACTGCACTGATGATTTCGGCAAGTCTTGCCCAGATCGGTGAATTCTCGTTTATCCTGGCTGAGCTCGGCGTCGGACTGAAGCTGCTGCCAGAACAAGGACGCGACCTCATCCTCGCCGGTGCTATCCTGTCGATCGTCCTCAACCCGCTGATGTTCCTTGCCGTTGACCGGATGAAACCATGGCTGGAAAGGCGCGCCGGCAAGGCAGCATCGCTCGACGAGGCAAAGCCGATCGGCCCCGCGACGGAGCCAGGCCAGCTGGCTTCGGTGGCAGCACCGGTGAAAGAGGACGGCCCGCCGCCGAGGACGGCGCTTGCCGGCCATTCCATCCTGGTCGGCTATGGCCGTGTCGGCGGCCTCGTCGGCGCGTCATTGACGGAGGCCGCCCTGCCGTTCCTCGTCATTGAGGATGCCGACAAGACGCTGGCGAAGCTCAGGGACGACGGCATCGAAACCGTATCCGGCAATGCGGCGAACAGCGAGGTGTTCGCCGCAGCCAATCCCGAGGGCGCGAAGCGGCTGATCCTCGCCATCCCCAACGCCTTCGAGGCGGGACAGATCGTGCTGCGCGCCCGCGCCGCCAACCCGAAGATCAACGTCATTGCCCGCGCCCATTCCGATGCCGAGGTCGAGCATCTCAAGGGGCTCGGAGCCGACACCGTCATCATGGGTGAGCGCGAGATCGCGCGGGGCATCGTCGAAGTGGTGATCGGACATGCTTCGGCACCTGCGTTGCCGGTAAAGGCGGTCGAGAAGCCGGCGACGTAGCTCCGTTCAGTGGAGCGAAACATCGCTCAAACGTGCTGGCCGCCATTGATGTGGATTTCCGAGCCCGTCACATAGGAGGCCTGCTGCGAGCACAGGAAGAAGATGATGTCGGCGACTTCGGCCGTGGTTCCGAGCCGCCGCAGCGGAATCGTCTCGACGATCTTTTCCGTGCCCGGCGACAGGATCGCCGTGTCGATCTCGCCGGGTGCGATGGCGTTGACGCGGATGCCGTGCGGGCCGAAATCATGGGCCATTTCGCGCGTCAGCGAGCCGAGCGCGGCCTTTGACGTCGCATAGGCGGTGCCGGCGAAGGGGTGCACGCGGGTGCCGGCGATCGAGGTGACGTTGACGATCGAGCCCTTGGCCGACGCCAATTCCCTAAACAATCCCCGCGCCAGCATGATCGGTGCGAAGAAATTGACCTGGAACACGTCGCGCCAGACATGCATCGGCGTGTCGATCGAATTCATGCGGCTGTTGCCGTCCTTGAGCTTCGGCGAGATGCCGGCATTGTTGACCAGCGCATGAAGCTGGCCGCCATGCGCCTCCAGCCGGTGGCGGATTTCCGAGATCGCGATGCCGACATCCTCCTGGTCGGCGAGATCGACCTTGATGTGGTCTTCCGGACCGGCCGGCCACGGGCAGTCCTCGGCAAAGGCCTGGCGCGAGCAGGTGATGACGCGCCAGCCTTCGCGTGAAAAGCGCTTGACCGTGGCGTGGCCGATGCCGCGGCTGGCGCCGGTCAGCACGATTGTCTTTCTGGTGTCGGTCTCGGCCATTCACGATCTCTCTAATGCATGTGGCGCAAAAGTGCGCAGCGGTTTTGCGATAACGACATGCATAAAACAACAACCTAAAGCGCGTCACATGAGGCCGGTCAAACGCGACGCGCTTTAGGGCGACGTGCGTCCCTTTGGACGCACAAAGTACGCTCTAGCACTTTTAACCCAGAGATGTAGCGGAACACAGCAGCGATGACGAGGGGGTCAGCCGCCGGTGAGGATGTCGAGTATCGAGGTCTGCCGCTTCTTGACCGGGCCGCCGACATCGGCGGGCGGCACCGGGCGCTTGATCGATGCGGTTGCGCCGCCACCGCCCGGCAAGCCGAAGCCGTCGGCGTCGACCGTTTCGGCGGGACGCACGACCCGAGGCGATGACCCTTTGTGAGCGGACGGCGCGGATTGGCTGACCGAAGCGGACGGCACCGGCGCCGGTTGCGGCGTGTTGGACGGTATTTCATCTTGCACGATCGTATCCGCAGGCGTCGACCGCCATGTTCCAGGCAGCGGCCGCACCGGCACGCCTTCATGCGCCGCGACCATGAACTCATGCCAGGCCTGCGCCGGCAACGCGCCGCCGGTGACCTTCTTCATCGGACTGCCATCGTCATTGCCGAACCAGACGCCGGTGGTGAGATTGGCGGTATAGCCGATGAACCAAGCATCGCGCGAATTCTGGCTGGTGCCGGTCTTGCCGGCGGCCGGCCAGGCAAAGGCCGCCTTCCTGGCAGTGCCGATTTCGACCGTGCCGGTCATCATCGAGTTCATCATGCCGACGATCTCGGGTTTGACGACGCGCGGAGCGGCGCCGCCATTGTTGTCGTAGAGCACCTTGCCGCCGGCTGTCGTCACGCGGCGGATGAAATGGACTTCCGGCCGGTAGCCGCCATTGGCGAAGGGGACATAGGCCGAGGTCAATTCCAGCGGTGTCACTTCAGAGGTGCCGAGCGCGATCGAGGTGTTGGCCGTGAGGTCGGACCCGATACCCATGCGATGCGCCGCCTCGACCACGGCGTCAGGCCCGACTTCCATCGTCAGCTGGGCGGCCACCGAGTTCAGCGATTTCGCCAGCGCCGTCGCCAGCGTCACCTTGCCGAAATACTTGCCGCCGTAATTGGTTGGCGTCCATTTGCCTATTCTGATCGGGGCGTCATTGCGCACGCTGTCGGGCGTACGGCCGGCCTCCAGCGCCGCCATGTAAACAAAGGGCTTAAACGCCGAGCCCGGCTGGCGGCGCGCCTCCGAGGCGCGGTCGAACTGGCTGGTCGAATAATCATAGCCGCCGACCATGGCACGTACCGCGCCGGAATTGTCTATCGACACCAGCACGCCCTGGCTGGCATTGAGCTTTTTGCCGCTCCCGTCGATCAGCCGGCGGATCGATTGTTCGGCGAGCTTCTGCAGCGTGAGGTCGACGGTGGTGTTGACGATGATGTCGCCGCGCACGTCGCCGATCAGGTCGGGCAGTTCTTCCACGATGGTGTCGGCAACATAGTTTTCCGAGCCCGTCCAGTAGGATGCAACCCGCGACGCCGGCGCGGTCATCGCCGTGGTCAGTTCCTTGGCGCTGATCTTGCCTTCGTCGCGCATGGCGGCGAGAACGAGCTGCGCGCGCTGCTCGGCGGCCTTCGGGTCACGCGCCGGAGACAGTCGCGACGGCGCCTTCAACAGGCCGGCGAGGAGTGCGGCTTCGGGCAATGTGACATCACGCGCGCCCTTGCCGAAATAGCGGCGGGAGGCCGCTTCGACACCATAGGCGCCAGAGCCGAAATAGACCCGGTTGAGATACATTTCGAGGATCTGGTCCTTGGTGTGCTTGTGCTCGAGCCACAGCGCCAGAAGCACTTCCTGCACCTTGCGTTCCAGCGTGCGATCGGGTGTCAGGAACAGGTTTTTCGCCAATTGCTGGGTCAGCGTCGAGCCGCCCTGCGAAAAACGCCCGCCGAGAACGTTGGCCACCATGGCTCTGGACAGACCGATCGGATCAATGCCCAAATGCGAATAGAAGCGGCGATCTTCGATGGCGATGACGGCCTCGGGAACATAGGCCGACATTTCATGCAGGCCGACGGCTTCGCCGCCGCTCATGCCGCGATTGGCAAGCAGCTTTCCGTCGACGGAGACGATCCTGATATTGGGTGCGCGGTCGGGAATGGCCCAGGTGGTGGCCGCCGGCATTTTCGCACCGTAATAGACCACGATGCCGGCGGTGGCGATGCCGCCCCAGATGGCCAGCACGAAGCACCAGTAGGCCAACCGGCCGAGCACGCCGAACAGGCCGCGCTGGCTTTTGCCGCGCCCGCGACGCGACGATCTTGTCTTGGCCGATTGGCGCTTTGCAGAGGTCTTGCGGTTGCTCGGCACGACGCGATCCTCCTCGCTCACCGAAAAACCGGCCGAGGATTTCGCCCGTGGCGGTCCCTCGAAGCTCGGTTCGATGCGGCTGTCTCTGCGGTTCGCCATGCGCTGTGCTGTCTGTCCCGATGCCTGTCGCTTCGACCCGAAAATCAGAATCGATCTTCGGAAAGCACGATGCGAAGCTTCAAAGTCTTGGAGCGCACTCTCCGAACGGACGCACGTCGCTCCATGGCGTTCGGGGTGAAGAGTAGTTGCGGCGATTTAAGGGCGGGTTAAATGGTTCAAAGTTAATTGCATGCGTTACGGCACGTCACCGCTGCGTTCTGCTTCTGGTGGTCTGCGACAATGGCGTCCCTCGCGAGACGGCGGAGCCTTCTCGCATCTCTTCATCAACTGCCCAGCCGCAGTCGTTCGGCGCGGACCGCCCCTAGCAAGGTAGCCGCAATCTATGCTTGTCATTAGAGCGCGATCGGTAACATGCGGTCGATCGCGCTCTAGTCTAAACCAATCTACGCATGACCTTGTCACCAAAGTCACGCGCACCGGGGGATCATTCGTTAGCCAATCGCAGCACGAACGGAAAGCGCTGCCCAGGATGATTGCATCGTCTCGCCCACATGGCAGTAGCAGACAATTTCGTGGAGCTCATTATCGGTCAATTCGAAGAAACGCTTCGCTTCGCCATAGGTGTCGTCTTTCAGCCCCTCATCGCGCAGGATCGGATCCTCGAAGGCAACAGATATTGGCGAGCCTTCGCCACGCATAATTTCGCGCTCGGGCGACGAACGATATTCGGTCCCGATAAGCGCGGTAAGGAGTCGGTCGGGCTTCCGTTCAAGAAGTTTTGACCAACGTTCGAGACGCTGGGTTCGGTCCATTGCAGGAGGTGTTGGGTCTCTGTGTACCTTTGCCACCGTATGCAGTTGGTCCAGTGTTTGGTGCCTCATGGCAACCTCCTAATGTAGGTGGGTCGGCCCCAAAACTCCCTGTACCAAGATCATACCGCGGATGTGTCGATACGTCACTCTCATTCCATATCCAGCTTGGCTTCTCTCCGGGTGCATCGAAGGATGGAGCGGCCCCTGCCTTATCGTCAATTTTCGGCCTGATGGGGTAGGTCATCGGCACCTTTGCCGCGCCAGCCCCGCGCGCTCAGTTCTCCTGGATCGAAATACCCTTCTCGTCGATCTTGAGTTCCACGCCCTTCGGCCTGGTTTGCTCGCGATAGACATAGACGCCGAGCGCGATGATGACGACGACGAGCGCGCCGATGATGAGATAGAGCATGTTCTGTTTCATGGCGCGCCCTTGATGTGCTTCGAGGATCAGGCCTGCTTCACCAGTTTGATCAGCACGAGCAGGATCACCGCGCCGATCGTGGCGTGGATGATGGAGGCAAATATACCGCCGCCTATGGCGAACCCCATCCTTGGGAAGAGCCAGCCGGCTATTAAGGCGCCAACGATACCGACGACGATATTGCCGACCAGGCCGAGGCCGAAACCTTTGACGATCAGGCCGGCGAGCCAGCCGGCGATGGCACCGATGATGATGAAGACGAGCAGGCTCTCAGTACCCATTGCAGATCCCTCCCGAGCGAATGGTCGCGGAGCAGAGAGCTCCGAATCGACCTCCGATTGCAACATGTCCAACCTATTGGAAAGGAGCCGGCGCCGCCAGCGGCGTCATTCGTCGTCGCCATCCCCGGATGCAGGCCGCCAGCTAATCGGCTCGACCTTCCTTTGCGTATGACCGTCCGTATAAGCCCACCAGCCGGTGTCGTTCTCGTCCCAGTCGCCGCCGGCCGCTTTCAGCCTCTCTAGCGACCGGTACTGCGCGATGGATTCGTTTATCACGCCGTCGCTGTCCTTCCAGTAGACGGTGACCTTGGAGCCATCCCTGGGCGCTGTGTCGATTGGTTTTCTGGCAGCCATTTCATCCCCTCCATCGACCGACAGAACGTCGTGGCGAACACCTGGTTCCACCTTAGCTGTGGGCGAAGATGTCTGCCTCATCCCAGCCCATCAGGTCGAGTTTCGCACGCGTCGGTAGGAAGCGGAAGCAGGCCTCGGCCTCCTTGGCTCGGTTGTCGCGTGCCAGCCGCGCCGTCAGCACATCGTGCAGCTGGTGCAGATAGAGCACGTCGGAGGCTGCGTACTCGAGTTGTTCGGGCGACAGCGTCTCCGCCGCCCAGTCCGACGATTGCTGCGCCTTCGACAGGCTGACGCCGAGAAGCTCAAAGCAGATGTCCTTCAGCCCGTGCCGGTCGGTGTAGGTTCGGGTAAGCCGCGAGGCGATCTTGGTGCAGAACACCGGCTCCGGCATGACGCCGAAGGCGTTGTAGAGCACGGCGAGATCGAAACGGCCGAAATGGAACAGCTTGGTTATGCTGCGGTTCTTGAGCAGGCTGACGAGGTTTGGCGCCTTCTTCTGGCCGGGCGCGATCTGGATGATGTCGGCGGAACCGTCGCCCGACGAGATCTGCACCACGCAAAGCCGGTCGCGATGCGGATTGAGTCCCAGCGTCTCCGTGTCGATGGCGACCGCCCCGACGTCGTAGTGCAAGAGCCCCGGTAGGTCGTTCTTATGGAAGCGGATATCGCTCATCGTCTTCTCCGGTCGCGACTGGACGCACGTCGCTCTAGCCCGTCCTTGCCGCGATGCGATGAAAAATCAACAGAAAGTTGAATTCTTGTCCTGTCAGCGTGTCAGCGCATCGAGAATGCGTGCCCAGGAACGTTGTCCCTTGTGGAAGGAACTCATCTCGTACTTCTCGTTCGGCGAATGGATTCGGTCATCGTCGAGCCCGAAACCGACCAGCAAGGATTCGATGCCGAGATAGGTCCGGAAATCGCCGACCACCGGGATCGAGCCGCCGCTTCCCGTCGTCACCGCCGGTTTCGGCCATTCGTCGGACAGCGCGTCCTTGGCCTTGGCAAGAAACGGCGAGTCGTAGGAAAGCTGGATCGCCGGCGAGCCGCCATGCGGGTGGAAATCGACCGAGCAGTCGGCCGGGATGCGCTCCCTGACGAAGGCCTGGAAAGCGGCGCGGATCTTCTGCGGATTCTGCTTGTGGACGAGGCGGAAGGACACTTTTGCCGAGGCTTCCGCCGCGATCACCGTCTTGAACCCCTTGCCGGTATAGCCGCCGATAATGCCGTTGAACTCGGCCGTCGGCCGCGCCCAGGTGAGTTCGAGCACCGAGCGGCCCTTTTCGCCGGAAGGGATCGACAGGCCGACAGGCCCAAGGAATGTCTCGGCGGTCTCGCCGAGCGTCTCCCATGACTTCAGGATCTGCGAAGGCGTCTCCTCGACACCGTCATAGAACCCCGGAATGGTGACATGGCCGTTCTTGTCGTGGATGTCGGCCAGGATTCTGGCCAGGATGCGGATTGGATTGGCGGCAGCACCGCCATAGAGACCGGAATGCAGGTCGCGGTCGGCGGCTTTTACCGTGATCTCCTCGCCGACCAGCCCGCGCAGCGCGACACAGATGGACGGCGTATCGCGGTCCCACATGCCGGTGTCGCAGACAAGCGCGAAGTCGGCCTTGAGTTCGGCGGCATTTGCCTCGAGGAACGGCTTCAGCGATGGCGAGCCGGACTCCTCCTCGCCTTCGAACAGGATCGTGATGCGGCACGGCAGCCCACCATGCACCTGCTTCCAGGCGCGGCAAGCCTCGATGAAAGTCATCAGCTGCCCCTTGTCGTCGGCCGAACCACGTCCCGTGATCACCTGGTGGCCGGGGTCGATCTCCTTCACCGAAGGTGCGAACGGGTCGCTTTCCCAGAGATCGATCGGGTCGACCGGCTGCACGTCGTAATGGCCATAGAACAGGACATGCGGCGCGCCCGCTGGCCCGTCATGGTGCGCCACCACCATCGGATGGCCTGGCGTGTCTCGCACGCTGGCGTCGAAGCCGATCAGCTTGAGCTCCGCCACCAGCCATTCCGCCGCCTTGCGGCAATCTGCGGCGTAGCTCGGATCGGTCGAGATCGACTTGATCCTGAGCAGGCCAAACAGGCGCTCCAGGCTCTCGTCGAGGTTTTTGTCGAGACGATCGAGTACGGGAGAAATTCTGGACATTTTTATCAAGCCTTTCGATTTCTGAGCGGCAACCCTAAAGCTGCAAGACAGAAACGAAAAGCCGGCGGTCGTTGGACCACGGGCGTCGAAAGGCAAAAAATGCCGCCGTGGTGGAGGGGAACCACGGCGGCCTTTACTCGAAACGATGCGGCAGCCCGGAGAGGGGGATAGGCTGCCGCAAGTGTCCGGGATAGGCGGGGGACGGGCCTTGCTCCGGACCTCGGCGAAAAAATGCCGATGGCGTCTATCTGTGTCTCCGAACGTGGCGATTCAAGGGCACGAAGATTACACTTTCGTAACATACCCGTGATCGGATCGAGTTGTCAGGGATGTTGCCGGAACCGGTGGTTGAGGCCGCCTTTGGCATGGACCACGACGCTGCACCGCGCTATCCCTTCGTCCCATGAAAAAAGGCGATCATCTCTTCCTTGTCGACGGCTCCGGCTACATCTTCCGTGCCTATCACGCACTCCCGCCGCTGACCCGAAAATCCGACGGGCTGCCGACCAGTGCCGTGCTCGGCTTCTGCAACATGGTGTGGAAGCTGACGCAGGACGCCCGCAACACCGATGTCGGCATCGTGCCGACGCATTTCGCCGTCATCTTCGATTATTCGTCGAAAACCTTCCGCAACGATCTCTACCCCGAATACAAGGCCAACCGCTCGGCACCGCCGGAAGATTTGATCCCGCAGTTCGGTCTGATCCGGCAGGCGACCAGGGCCTTCAACCTGCCCTGCCTCGAAACAGAAGGGTACGAGGCCGACGACCTGATCGCCACCTATTGCCGGCTTGCCTGCGAAGCCGGCGCCGACACCACCATCATCTCCTCCGACAAGGATCTGATGCAGCTGGTCGGCCCTTCGGTCGCCATGTACGACCCGATGAAGGACCGCCAGATCGGCGTTCCCGAGGTGATCGAGAAATGGGGCGTGCCGCCGGAAAAGATGATCGACCTGCAGGCGCTGACCGGCGATTCGGTCGACAATGTGCCGGGCGTGCCCGGCATCGGGCCGAAGACGGCGGCGCAACTGCTCGAACAGTTCGGCGACCTCGATACGCTGCTCGCCCGTGCCGACGAGATCAAGCAGGACAAACGGCGCGAATCGATCATTGCCAACGCCGACAAGGCGCGCATTTCGCGTGAACTGGTGACGCTGAAGAACGACGTGCCGGGGATCGGCGGGCTCGACGATTTCGTGTTGCACCCGCCCGACGGACCAAGGCTGATCGGCTTTCTCAAGACGATGGAATTCTCCTCGCTGACCCGCCGCGTGGCGGAAGCGACCGGAACGGAAGCGGCTGATGTCAAGGCCGTTCCCGTCATCATCGAGCGCGCCGACACCGCGCATGGTCCCGATGTCGGGTTTGGAGTGCCGGCAGCCGAAAGCGCGGCAGGCGCAGTGACAGACGAGGCCGGGGAAGCGGTGCCGGCCACCATCAAAGTGGAACCCAAGGAAGGCGACACCCCTTCGCTTCTCTCGGCGCTTCGCTTCGAGGACGCCACTGCCAGCAAGATCGATACCAGCGCCTACGTCTCCATCCGCGACACAGCAGTGCTGAAGGCATGGGTGGCCGAGGCGATGGAGACCGGCATCGTCGCCTTCGACACCGAGACCACATCAGCCGATCCGATGCAGGCCGAGCTGATCGGCCTGTCCATAGCCACCGCGCCCGGTCGCGCCGCCTATGTGCCGTTCGCCCACAAAAGCGGCAACGGCGACCTGCTCGGCGGCGGAGTGGTCGAAAACCAGATCCCGATCCGTGAGGCGCTTGGCATTCTGAAGCCGTTGCTGGAGGACAAGTCGGTTCTCAAGATCGTGCAGGAGCTGAAATACGACCTCGTCGTCATGAGCCGCCACGGCATCGATGTCGCCCCCTTCGACGACACCATGCTGATTTCCTACGTGCTCGACGCAGGCACGTCCGGCGGCCACAGCATGGCGGCTCTATCGGAAAAGTGGCTCGGCCACTCGACCATTGCCATCAAGGATCTGGCCGGCTCTGGAAGAAGCTTCGTCGGCTTCGACCAGGTCGACATCGACAAGGCAACGGCCTATGCAGCGGAGCACGCCGATGTGACGCTCAGGCTCTGGCGGGTGCTGAAGCCACGGCTTGCCGCCAAGGGCCTCGTCTCGGTCTACGAGCGGCTGGAACGGCCGCTGGTGCCGGTGCTGGCGAGGATGGAGCAGCGCGGCATCTCCGTCGACCGGCAGATCTTGTCGCGGCTCTCCGGTGAGCTGGCACAGGGCGCCGCGCGGCTGGAGGATGAAATCTACCAGCTCGTCGGCGAGCGCATCAATATCGGCTCGCCAAAGCAGCTCGGCGACATCTTGTTCGGCAGGATGGGCCTGCCCGGCGGCTCCAAAACCAAGACCGGCCAGTGGTCGACCTCGGCGCAGCTGCTGGAAGACCTCGCCGCCGAAGGCCACGAACTGCCGCGCAAGATCGTCGACTGGCGCCAGCTGACCAAATTGAAATCGACCTATACCGATGCGCTGCCCGGTTTCGTCCATCCCTCTACGAAGCGCGTCCACACCTCATACGCCCTTGCCGCGACGACGACGGGACGACTGTCGTCCTCCGATCCCAATTTGCAGAACATTCCGGTACGCACCGTCGAGGGGCGGAAGATCAGGACGGCCTTCATTGCCGACAAGGGCAACAAGCTGGTTTCCGCCGACTACAGCCAGATCGAGCTGCGCGTGCTCGCCCATGTCGCCGAGATCCCGCAGCTCAAGCAGGCGTTTGCCGACGGCGCCGACATCCACGCCATCACCGCGTCGGAGATGTTCAACGTGTCGGTCGAAGGCATGCCCGCGGAGATACGCCGCCGCGCCAAGGCGATCAATTTCGGCATCATCTACGGCATTTCCGCCTTTGGTCTCGCTAACCAGCTCTCGATCCCGCGCGAAGAGGCCGGCGCCTATATCAAGAAATATTTCGAACGCTTCCCGGGCATCCGCGATTATATCGACGCGACCAAGGCCTATGCCCGCGAACACGGCTTCGTCGAAACGATCTTTGGCCGCCGCATCCATTATCCGGAGATACGATCGTCGAACCCTTCAATCCGTGCCTTCAACGAGCGCGCCTCGATCAACGCACGCCTGCAGGGCACCGCGGCCGACATCATCCGCCGCGCCATGATCCGCATGGATGATGCGCTGGAAAAGGCGAAGCTTTCCGCCCGCATGCTGCTGCAAGTGCATGATGAGCTGGTCTTCGAGACCGCCGAAGCGGAGGTCGAGGCGACGATCCCGGTCGTGCGCCATGTGATGGAGAACGCCGCGATGCCGGCGGTGTCGATGTCGGTGCCGCTGCATGTCGACGCCCGCGCCGCCAACAATTGGGAAGAGGCTCATTAGTTCATTGACTTCCCGTTTAGGAAGGCAGTGTCTGGTGTGGCTCACTTTCCTCAGGTGGTGCACCCGCAGTTGAGCCGTATTTCGGTTCAAGGTTCACGAGAAGCAGCGGTGTGCTATACTGCCCCCCATGATTACCAAGGCACTCGAGAATCTGGTGAAGCACGCGGAAGCTTGGCCTAGCGAAGACCAGGAGGAGCTCGCCGACTACGCCCGCGTCATCGAAGCGCGCCGAACCGGTCTGTATGCCACGTCGGAAACAGAGCGCCGCGCCGTGACAGCAGGACTCGCAGAGGCCGATCACGGCACTTTCGTAGATGAGGATACGGTTCGCGCTGCCGACATTCGCCGCAGGCTATGAAGGTCCGTTTCACGCGGCAAACCTTTGCCGAACGCGAAGCGATCTTCAACTACCTCGAAGAGCGGTCGCCTCAGGGCTCCTATTCAGTCATTTCCCTGATCCAAGCTGGGATTTCCCGACTTGCCGAATTTCCAGAAAGTGGCCACGCGACCGACATCCCTGACGGTCGCGTTCTCTTCATAGGTCACTATCCCTACAAAGTTTTCTACCGCGCCCGTGCCGATGCAATCGAGATCCTGCACATCCGGCATACCTCAAGAAAGCCCGTTTCCTAGGAGCCCATCATTGGCACCCGGCGAGGCTTCGAAGACCGATCCGCTTCCTTGCCCTGTCTTAGAGCTTTGCCCTCATCTAAGCCGGCTCGGCTAGGCATTTCGCACAGGTGCCGCGGAACTCGATCACCGCCTTCTTGGCGGCAAAGCCGGTCGAGCGCACCCACTCGTCGAGCCGGTGTCCGACATCATGATCGGAAAATTCCGTAACCTGTCCGCATGTGTCGCAGATGGCAAAGGCGGTCATCGAATGGCTGTGGTCGTGCGGCTCGGCGCAGGCGACAAAGGAATTGAGGCTTTCGAGTCTGTGCACCAAGCCGGACTTCACCAGCGTGTCGAGCGCGCGATAGACCTGCAGCGGTGCGCGAAAACCCCGATCGCGAAGCTGGTCGAGCAATGTATAGGCGCTGAGCGGCCCGCTGGCGGCCTCGAGTTTCTCGAGCACGCACAACTGGTTTTTCGTCAGCACATCCCTTGCCGCCATAATCCTGTTTCCAACCCGTTTTGCGCCGCTCGCGCGTCATATCCGCATGTAAGCGGCTTCAATTTCTATCCAGATAGCGACGGACGGGCATTTTTGCTACTGTTTCTGTGCCGGCACGACCCAGAAGCCGGCCAACTCCGAGGCATTGGCGGCCGCGTAAATGAAACCAGCGGGAGCAGTTCATGCAATCGCTTCAGACCAATTTTTCGATGTCAACCTGAAGTGATTGCCCTGAGTCACTTGCGTGGCGGACCCTTGCGCTCGGCGGAGGCGGCCCACAGGTTGATGTCGGCTTCGCGCGCGTAGGTGTCGATCTCGGCAAGCTCGGCATCGCTGAAGTCGAGCGCCTTCAGCGCGCCGACGCAATCCTCGACCTGTTCCGGCCGGCTGGCGCCGATCAGCGCCGAGGTCACCCTGCCCTTGCGCAGCACCCAGGCTAGCGCCATCTGCGCCAGCGTCTGCCCGCGTCGGCCGGCAATCGCGTTCAGCGCCTTGATGTTGGCGATCGTCCTGTCGTTGATGAAGGCCGCCTTCAGCGACTTGCCTTGGCTGGCGCGGCTGCCCTGCGGGATGCCGCCTAAATATTTGTCGGTCAGCATGCCTTGCGCCAGCGGCGTGAACACGATCGAGCCGACGCCGAGCCCCTCCAGCGTGTCGAGCAAACCATCGTCCTCGACCCAGCGGTTGAGCATCGAATAGCTCGGCTGATGGATGACGCAAGGCGTGCCGAGCTGCTTCAATATGTCGGCGGCCTCGCGCGTGCGCTGCGAACTGTAGGAGGAGATGCCGGCATAAAGCGCCTTGCCCGAGCGCACCGCGTGATCGAGCGCACCCATCGTTTCTTCAAGCGGAGTATCAGGATCGAAGCGGTGCGAATAAAAGATGTCGACATAGTCGAGACCCATCCGCTTCAGGCTCTGGTCGAGGCTGGCCAGCACATATTTGCGCCCGCCCCATTCGCCATAAGGTCCGGCCCACATCTCATAGCCGGCTTTGGTCGAGACGATCAACTCGTCGCGATAGGAGGAGAAATCGGTCCGCAGGATTTCGCCAAAAGCTGTTTCCGCCGAACCGGGCGGCGGGCCATAATTGTTGGCGAGGTCGAAATGCGTGATGCCGAGATCGAAGGCCTTGCGCGCGATCGCCTGCTTGGTCCGATGCGGCGTGTCGTCACCGAAATTGTGCCAGAGCCCGAGCGAGATCGCCGGCAATTTCAGGCCTGATCGCCCGCAGCGATTGTAGACCATTTTCTCGTAGCGGTTTTCGGCGGGCACATAGGGCATGGGAGATCCTGAAATTAAAAGCGAGCCCGGCAGCTGGCCACCGCGAAAAAAGGGTGAGTCGGCTCTGCCCCTCACCCTTAGCCTCTCCCCGTTTCTATGGGGAGGGGGTCAACGGTAAACAGCACGTGTCGCAATTACTGAAGCGCTTACCCTACTTCTTCTTCGCCAAGAGCCCTTTCTTCTTCGCCAAAAGCGCTTCCGCATCCTTGACGCCTAGTGCCGCAGGTCGTTCGCAGGTGGTCTGCATAGCAACGAACTTTCCGCTCGCGCCCGACCGCAACATCCCGGTCATCACATCGACGGCATGCAGCGCCAATTCCATCGAACAGCGATGCGGCCGGCCTTCCGCAATCGCCAGCGCCGTGTCGGCAAGACCGGCGGTGCGGTAGTTGGCCATCATGCCGTGCGAATGCATCTGGTTGGCCACGCCGAACGGGTGCTTCCATTTCGGCAGCTTCTTGACTGGCTTGGCGGCGTCGGTGAAGAGAACGTCGCCCCCGAAGAAGTTCGGATCCGGCAAAAACACCGTGCCCAACTCGCCGTAGAGTTCCATCGGCGCGTGGCCATGGCTCCACACGTCCCAGCTGGTGTTGAGCGTCACCACGGCGCCATTCTCGAACTCCATCACGCCGTGGATCGTCGTCGGCGTGGCGACCAGGATTTTTTCGCCCGCGCGAGGCTTGGACGAGATCGTGCGTTCTGTCTTCGGGATCGAAGCGAAGGCCGCCACCTGCTTCACCGGCCCGATCAGCTGGATCAAGTTGGTGATGTAATAGGGTCCGATATCGAGCACCGGACCAGCGCCAGGCTGGAAGAAGAAGTCCGGATTGGGGTGCCAATGCTCCATCCCATGGCTCATCACATGGCATGTGCCGCTGGTGATCTTGCCGAGCTTGCCAGTGTCGATCAGGTTGCGGACAAGCTGGTGCGCGCCACCGAGGAAAGTGTCCGGCGCCGAGCCGATGCGCAGTCCGTCTCTCTCCGCCAGCTTCTTCAGGTCGAGCCCTTCCTTGACCGACAGCACGAACGGCTTTTCCGAATAAACGTGCTTGCCAGCATCGAGGATCTGTTTCGACACCTCGTAGTGCACCGCCGGAATGGTGAGGTTGACGATGATATCGATGTCGCCGGCCTTGAGCAGCCCTTCGACTGTCTCGGCGCGCAGCTTGAACTCCTTGGCCCGCGCCTTGGCCGCATCCATGTTGATATCGGCGCAGGCGCGCATCTCGATGCCGCGAAACAGCGGCGCCAATGAAAAATACGCTTTCGAGATGTTACCGCAGCCAATAACGCCGATCCCAAGTTTTCTTGCCATGCTGGTTTGCTCCTAATAGGTCTTGGCGGCTGCGATCGAGCGGCGGGCGAAGCGCTCGATATCGTTTGGGTTGTCCTGTTCCATGACGTAGTATTTGGCGGCGCTCTCGGCGCGCAGAGCCTGGATCAGGCCGGCCCAGTCGATCGTGCCGTGGCCGACATCCGACCAGCCGTCCTCGTCGAGACCCTCACCCGGCTTGGCGATGTCCTTGACATGGACGGCGGCGATGCGTTTGCCATATTTCTCGATCCAGGGCAGCGGATCGTCGCCGCCGCGCACCACCCAGGCTACGTCCATCTCCCAGCCGATGTCGGGCGCTGCCGCCAGGATGTGGTCTTGCGGCACCGAGCTGTCGGCAAGCTTCTTGAACTCGAAGTCATGATTGTGCCAGGCAAAGCCGTAGCCGGCTTTCTCAGCCGTCTCGCCGACCTTGGCCAGGCGTGCGCCGAAGCCGCGCCAGCCGGCCACGTCGGTCGGCCTGCTCTCGGCGACCAGATAGGGGCAGATGAGCAGAGTGATGCCGAGTGCGTCGGCGATTTTGCGCACGCCGTCGAAATCATTCTCGAGCGCGTCGATCGAGAAATGGCCGGTCGGCATGGCTAGCCCGTTCTTGTCGAGTTCGGCGCGAAATGCCCTGGGGTCGTCATAGACGCCGCCGAACCCTTCGACCTGCGCATAGCCGAGCTCGCCCAGCATCTTGAGCACCCCTGCCCAAGGTTGGAAATGGCGGGCGCTGTAAAGTTGGAATGACCAATTCATCGTCTCTGTCCGTTGTCTGGGGGATGGAGGGGCTTGAGGTGAAATTCTTGGGAATGAGGTTTGGGGAGTTACAAGCGGTTGCCGGTTGCGGCGTCGAACAGCGAAGCGCGCATCGGGTCAAAACCGATGCTCACCGCGTCGGCATTGTTTGGCGTGCGCTCAGATGTCACCCGCACGGTGAAATTCTGATTTCCGAGCTTCAGCCAGACCAGCGTGTCGGAACCCATGGGCTCGACCACCACGACATTTGCCGTGGCTGTGAACGGCCATCCAGCGCCGCTGTTGAACGCGACATGCTCGGGCCGGATACCGAACACGGCCGCTCCCGGCACCGGCTCCTTTTCGAAAGCATAGGTGGCAAGAGAGATCCGCACATCCTCGGCGGCGAAGTGCCAGTTGCCATTGTCGTTCTCCAGCCGGCCGTCGAGAAAGTTCATCGCCGGCGAGCCGAGGAAGCCGGCGACGAAACGATTGACCGGGCGATTGTAGATCGTCTGCGGTGCGTCGAGCTGCTGGATCACGCCGCCCTTCATCACCGCGATGCGGTCGGCCAGCGTCATCGCCTCGATCTGGTCGTGGGTGACATAGATCATGGTGTTCTGCAGCTTGCTGTGCAGCAGTTTGATTTCGACACGCAGCTCCGCACGCAGCTTAGCGTCGAGATTGGAAAGCGGCTCATCGAAGAGGAAGACGTCGACGTCGCGCACCAGCGCCCGCCCGATGGCGACACGCTGGCGCTGGCCGCCCGAAAGCGCCGATGGCTTGCGTTGCAGCAGTGGCTCGATCTGCAGGATCTCGGCGGCCCGCGCAATGCGCTTGGCGATCTCGTCCCTGGGAATGCCGGCGACGCGCAGCCCGAAAGACAGGTTCTTCTCCACCGTCATCTGCGGATAGAGGGCATAGGACTGGAACACCATGCCGATGCCACGGTCCTTGGGTTCCTCCCAGGTGACGTTCTTGCCCTTGATGAAGATGCGGCCGTCTGAAACGTCGAGCAGGCCGGCGATGCAGTTGAGCAAAGTCGACTTGCCGCAGCCGGACGGACCGAGCAGCACGATGAACTCGCCCTCGGCGACATCGATGTTGAGCGTCTCCAGCACCGACACTGCGCCGAAATTCAGCGACAGGTCCTGGATTGAAACGCTGGGATTTTCCAGTCTTGTCATCATCATCCTTTCACCGCGCCGGCGGCGATGCCACGCACGAAAAGCTTGCCGGAAACGAAGTAGACGACGAGCGGTACCAGGCCGGTCAGGATGGTGGCGGCCATGTTGACGTTGTATTCCTTCACGCCTTGCACCGAGTTGACGATGTTGTTGAGCTGCACCGTCATCGGATAGGTGTCGGGGCGGGTGTAGACGACGCCGAACAGGAAGTCGTTCCAGATGCCGGTCACCTGCAGGATGATGGCGACGACGAAGATCGGCAGCGACATCGGCAGCATGATGCGGAAATAGATGCCCCAGAAGCCGGCGCCGTCGACGCGCGCCGCCCGGAACAGTTCCTCCGGCATGGAAGAGAAGTAGTTGCGGAACAACAGTGTCAGGATCGGCATGCCGAAGATGGAATGGACGATCACCAGGCCGCTTAAGCTGCCGTAGAGGCCGATTTCGCGCAGGATGATGACGATCGGATAGATCATCACCTGATAGGGGATGAAGGCGCCGACGATCAGGATGACGAAGAAAGTATCGGCTCCCTTGAAGCGCCAGTTGGCCAGCGCGTAGCCGTTCACCGAAGCGATGGCGATCGACAGGATCACCGACGGAACGGTGATGCGCACCGAATTCCAGAAGCCGCGCGAGAGCCCGTCGCAGTTTAGGCCGGTGCAGGCGCTGGACCAGGCCTTCACCCAAGGCTCAAAGGTGATCTCGAGCGGCGGCGAGAAGATGTTGCCGAGGCGTATCTCCGGCATGCCCTTGAGCGACGTCACCACCATCACATAGAGCGGCAGCAGATAATAGAGCGCCACAACGATGAGCGTGCCATAGAGGAAGATGTTGCGGCGCGAGAACACATGCCGCGGCTTCGGCCCGCGCGGCCCGGATGCCTCAAGCCCGATAGAGCCCATACCGGCAGGCAGGGAAACGGCATGGTCAGACACGCTTCTTGCCTCCGAATTCGAGGTAAGCCCACGGCACGATGACGACCACCACCGACAGCAGCATCATGGTCGAGGCGGCGAAGCCCTGGCCGAGATTCTGGGCGAAAAACATGTAGTCATAGACATATTTGGCCGGCACTTCGGAGGCGATGCCGGGACCGCCGCTGGTCTGGGCGACAACCAGGTCATAGACCTTGACGATGCCGGCGGCGATGATGACGAGCGCGGTGATGAAGACCGGGCGCATCATCGGGATGATGATGAACAGATAGGTCTTCAGGGTGGGTATCCCATCGACCCGCGCGGCTTTCCAGATATCCTCATCGATGCCGCGCAGGCCCGCCAGCATCAGGCACATGATGAGCCCGGTGCCTTGCCAGAGCGCGGCAATCAGGATGCCATAGATGACGATGTCGGAATTGTAGAGCGGATCGAAGCTGAAGCTTTCCCAGCCGAGGCCGCGCACCACCCCCTGGATCCCGAACTCCGGATTGAGCAGCCATTGCCAGACAAGACCGGTGACGATGAAGGAGAGCGCGAAGGGATAGAGGAAGATGGTGCGGAACGTGTCCTCGAAGCGGATCTTCTGGTCGAGCAGCGCCGCCAGTATGAACCCGATGACGAGAGAGAACACCAGCGACATCACGCCGTAGACCAGGAGGTTCTCAATCGAGACCAGCCAACGCGGCGTCGACCACAACCGATAATACTGATCGAGCCCGACGAAGTTCAGCCGCGGCAGCAGCTTCGAATTGGTGAAGGAATAGAGCACCGTCCACGCGCTGCCGCCGACGAAGATCACCAGGGCGGTGAGGACCATCGGAATAGAGGCGACCTTGGCGTTAAGGTTGCGGAAGAGTTGGTTGGGACGTTCGCTCTTGCTCATCTGCACAGCCGGGCTGGATCGGGTAAGGGCGGGCGGGTCAAGACCTTGACCCGGAGCTCCCGGCCCCGCGGTCGCGGGCCGGGAGCGAGCGGTTCGTCGATCGTCAGTCCGCCGAGGCGACGATGTCGGCGAAGCGCTTTTGCGCCTCTTCCACAGTCATGTCCGGCTTAGCGAAGAACTCGGAGAAAAGGTCCTCCTTCTGCTTTTGGGTGTCCTGCGACAGCAGTTGGTCCGTCCAGGGCATGACGCTGCCCTTGGCCAGGATATCGAGCCCTTTCTTCATGCAGTCGTTCGCCGCCTTGAGGTCGATATCGCCGCGCACCGGCAGTGACCCCTTCTTGAGGTTGAAGGCGACCTGCGTCTTGGGATCGAGCAGTGCTTCGGCCAGCGCTTCCTGCGCCTTGGACTTTTCAGCGTCCTGCAGCAGCGGGAAGTAGAAGGCGTCGCCGCCGGTCGCGATGACCTCGTTCAGGCCAAGGCCGGGAAGACACGTATAGTCCTTGCCGGCGGTCAGGCCGGCAACCTGGAACTCGCCCTGCGCCCAGTCCCCCATGATCTGGCCGCCGGCCTTGCCGGCGATGACGAGATTGGTGGCCTGGTTCCAGTCCTGCACATTGGTGTTCTTCGCCATCTTGCGGGCATCGTCCGCGGCCTTGAACACCTTGGCGACCTCCGGACCGGCGGCGAATTCTGCGTCCTTGTCGCGATAGACCTTCAAGAAAGTGTCCGTGCCGCCGACCGCCGTAAGCAGCACATCGAAGGCGCCCGAGGATTGCCAGGGCTGCCCGCCGACCGCGAGCGGTATGATGCCTGCCTTCTCCAGCGCAGGCGCGGCTGCAACATATTCATTCCAATTCTTCGGCACCGGCACACCTGCCTTTTCGAAGGCTGCGTTCGACAGCCACAGCCACTGCCAGGAGTGAATGTTGACCGGCACGCAATAGATCTTGCCGTCGAGGGTACAGCCGTCGAGCAGGCTCTTCGGCTGTACGATTTCCGCCCACTTGTCCCTGGTGGCGAGCTCGGTCAAGTCGCGCATCAGACCGGCCTGCACCAATTCTTCCGCTTGCCTTCCGTGGTTGAACTGGGTGGCGCCCATGGGGTCGCCGCCAGTGATGCGGCTGATCATGATCGGCCGCGCCGTGCCACCGGAACCGGCGATAGCGCCGTCGACCCAATGATTACCTGTCGCGTCGAACGCCTTGGCGAACTCGGCGACCGCCGCCGCCTCGCCACCCGAAGTCCACCAATGGGTGACTTCCAGATCCGTCGCTGCCGCCGGGCCGGCGAATGGCAGTGCGGTTGTCACGGCCAATGCAGCGGTCATGAATTGGTATCGCATTTCGGCTCCTCCCAGAATCTGAAACGTTACAGATTTTCGATACGGCAATTGCGTGGGGCGTGCAACCCCTGAATAGGAAGCGGCTCAATATTTTGTGAGGATGCGAACAAATTCGCTCATGCAACCTGTCTGCTGCATCGCAGCAGATTAGGTTGCATTGCAAAAATGACGCTGCAATGCATTCAAGTTCGGCGAATCTGGTTGCGCGAGCACGCCCTGCCGACGTCCAGCGACCTTGCGCTCGAATAGAGCGTCGCTCCGCGCAAAGACCCTGCCACCAACCGCTGCCGCGATGGCAAGTGACAATCTGTAACGTTTCAGTATATAGAGTGCTCATCAGGGCGGAGTCGCGGGCGAGCCGCGATCCGCGGATTGCCGGTCTGCACGGCAACTGCTATGCGCCTGACGGGCGGGATGAATGGACAGACATCAGACGGAAAAGGACGATGAGGCGTCGGCACAGGGCCGGCCGACGTTGAAGACGCTTGCCTTTATGACCGGGCTGGGCGTCACCACCGTATCGCGGGCGCTGAAGGACGCGCCCGAGATCGGCGCCGAAACAAGACGGCGCGTCCAGCTCGTCGCCAAGCAGATCGGTTACCGCCCCAACCGTGCCGGTGTGCGCCTGCGGACCGGCAAGACGAACGTCATCAGCCTCGTGCTCAATACCGAGCGCGAGATCATGAGCTTTGTCTCGGACATCATCTACGGCGTCTCGGAAGTCATCGCCGACACGCCCTATCACCTGATCGTCACACCCTATTCACGCTCGCAGGATCCCCTGGACCCGATACGCTATTTGGTGGAGACCGGCTCCGCCGACGGCGTCATCATTTCGCGCACTCAGCCGAATGACCCCAGGGCCCGTTACATGCTGGAGCGCGGTATCCCCTTTGCCACGCACGGCCGCACCGATATGGGGCTGATCCATCCCTATCATGATTTCGACAATTACGCGTTCGCGACCGAGGCTGTACGCCATCTGGCCGGCCTCGGCCGCCGCAGGCTGGCTCTGCTGGGGCCTCCAGTCGAGCTGACCTACCACAGTCATACGCTGAACGGCTTCACCGATGCGCTGAGCGAGGTCGGCGCCAGCGAGATCCCGTTCAACACCGTTTCGATCGACCATTCGATCGAGCAGATCAGGATGAGGACCGCGCAGCTGATGCGCCGCGACGTCAGGCCCGACGGTTTCGTCAGCAGTGCCGCTGCAGCCACCCTCGCCATCGTCGCCGGCATCGAGGACGCCGGCCTCAAGCTCGGCCGGGAGGTCGACGTGGTATCCAAGCAGTCGTCGGACCTGCTGCACCTGTTCCGGAGGGAATTGCTGGTGGTCAACGAGAACTTCCGGCTGGCCGGCGCGGAGCTCGCCCGCTCGGTGCTGGGTTGGATCGGCGGCGCAGCACCTGGCTCCTTGCAGAGCCTGAGCATGCCGACCGAGGTTCTGGCCTATCGCCGTCCCGACTAGAGCGGATACGTTCAAATTGAACTGGGCTCCATCTATTTGTCTTAGCGATGCCGCCCGACAGCCGACAGGATCCAACAGCCAAGCGCAGGTTGCCGGAATCGACTCATGAGTGCACGCGCCGTTTATCCAATCATGTGAGCCACCGGCATGCCCGCAGCGCCGGGCTTTGCCATCAGTCCGCAATGAGGTCAGAGATCGAGGCAAACGGTGCTTTGCGGCCGGCTGCAGCAAGCCAGCACATAACCAGCCGCCTTCTCTTCAAGGTTGAGTCCTCCAAGGTCGTCCATCGCGACTTCACCCGACAGCTTGACCGTCCGGCAAGTTCCGCAAATACCCTGCTGGCATGCGGTGGGAATGTGGAGCCCGCAATTGCGCGCCGCATCGAGCAGGGTCTCTTCGGGCGCACAAAGATGCTCTACGCCGGTCCGGGCGAAGCGGACGCGCGCAACGCCAGCGCCCGATTGCGGAGGCATGGAATTGCCCACAGCGCCGCCGAAACTTTCCTCGTGATACTGGGAGGGTGCGATGCCGATCCCCGCGACACAGGCCCGAACCGTCTGCATAAACGGCTCGGGGCCGCAAACGTAAGACGTGCGCTGGTGAAGGTCTGGAGCCAGCCGCAAGAGCATGGGGCCGTCGATGCGACCGATTGGGCCCTGCCACGCCGAACCTTCCTGGCTGCAGATGAAGCTAACATCGACATTGGAGAATCGCGCGGCCAGCGCCTCCAACTCGGAGCGGAAGGCGATGTCGTCCGCCGTCCGAGCGCAGTGAATGAAACGGATGTCATGGCCAGATGCCCGGTCGGTTAGCGCCCGCAGCATCGATATAACGGGAGTGATGCCGCTGCCGCCCGAAAGGAAAAGCGGCTTCTCGCATGGTAGATCGTCGAAGTTGAAACGTCCGACCGGCCCTTCGATTTCAATGTCGTGGCCCGGCCGGAGATTGTCGTGAAGCCAGTTGGAAACAAGCCCGCCCTTCACCCGCTTCACCGTGATCTGCAGGTCGAGCGGTCGCGTCGGCGGCGACGACACCGAGTACGATCTCGTTACCCGGGTGCCGCCGATCGTCAGGTGCAGGACTAAATACTGGCCTGCACTGAAGCTGAACATGTGGCCAGAAGCGGCTGAGAAGACGAATGTCTTAACGTCGTGCGTCTCATCGATGACGCGCCGGCAGCGCACGAACTGTCTTGAGCTCTCCGCCCATTGCCGTTGACGCATCGCCGGCACGAAATCGGTGGTCGAAAAGGGAGCGTGCGCGTTCATGATTTGACTTTGCTTAACCCGACCAGAATGGCAGCCGGGATACTTTCAAAAAAGCGGTAGATGTCGGCTTTTCAATCGGGTATTTCGATCTAACTTTCCATGGACATAACGGCCAGATGGAGCGCGCGAATCCCTCTACGGATGATCGGCTCGTGCTTGCGGCGCGCCAAAATAGCGGTGTGAACCGGCTGCTGAAGCGCGGGCGCACCCTCGACCACAAAAGACGGCCGCTCGGCGGTATACCGCCGAGCGTCGTCATTGCGCATGTAGCAAGTGCCACCCATGCGCCGCAGCATCGCTTCGGCGAGCGCTTCCGAGCCCATCGAAAGACGGCCTATCGCCAATTGCGGCAGCGCCTCGGCGTGGGCTTTTTCAAGCGCGACCGTGTAGCCCGGCCGGATATACGTATCCGGGTTGACCTCCGACAGGATCCTGGCCGTCGCTGACACCATCACATATTCTTCAACCATGAGGGGATCGTAGGAGATTTCAGGGAGGTATCGGGGCGCGTAGACCACAGCAATATCGAGGTTTCCCAAGCTCAAATCGGAAATCATCTGCGGCGAGTAGTCGGACTCTACGTGAATTGACGATTTCGGCAGCACCTGGAACAGAGTTTCCACCCAACCCGGTAATATCGAGCGCGTCATTCCGACCTGCGCAGCGACGCGCAAGGTGCCCTCGAACCGGTTGAATGCCCGAACGTCATGGCGGGCCTGAGACCATGTCGAGAGCATGGATCGCGCATAGGCTTCGAAACGTCGCCCCGCCGCGGTCGGTTCGGCGCCGGCGCGTCCCCTCAAGAAGAGCTCCGAACCGATGGCCTGCTCCAGGTTCCTGATGCGGGTGCTGACCGTCGACTGCGTAACCCCAAGACGATCGGCCGTACGGTTGAAATTTCGTGACTCCATGATGTCGAGGAAGGTCTCGATGTGATCCAGCTGCATGTCGCCTCGCAATCGAAAAATCCGATCGTATTACCCCAGATCACAAGCTTGATCAAATAATTCCCAAGGCGGAAGCTGCGGTTGAAGAAGCCGGCTGGGTTAGCCGGCCTGCCGCGCCAGGGAGTTGGATAGGGTGTTCATAGTCGATTGCGATTGTCACAATTACTGGTCGAGCGCGACGGTGCTCGAGCCCTATCTTTCCGGCGTCTGGAAAGACATGTTCACAGAAGGCGAGAAAACTGGTCCGAGAGGCGCCTTCCCGCACGGGCACCGTCCGTGGTTTCACCCGCAGGACTTCTCGCGGAAGGACGTCAGGCCCGAGACGGAGGCCGACAACTATCTCATCATGAAAGAAAAGCACCTCGACAAATACAATATCGGGGCCGCTATCCTCACTGGCGACGAGCCGATCGAAGCCTCCACGCTGGCAAATCCCTATTACGCCAGTGCGCTGGTCAGCGCCTATAACGACTACCAAATCGCCGAATGGCTTCCCAAAGACAGTCGCTTTATGGGCTCCATCATCATCGCGCCGCAGGATCCGAAGCTCGCAGCAGCCGAGATCCGCCGCCTCGGCAACCATCCCCGTATGGTACAGGTTTTGGCCTCCCAAGGCTCGGTCAAACCCTACGGCGATCCGTTCTACCATCCCATTTTCGAGGCTTGCGCCGAAGTCGGGCTGCCATTCGCGATCCACCTGGGCGGCCATGGCGGCATCAACTGGAACGCGGTGGCACCGGCTCCCACGACCTTCTTCTGGGAGACGCACGCTATTCTTCACATGTCGGCCTTGTCGCATGTGGCAAGCATGATCGCGCATGGCGTTTTCGAAAAATGGCCGGATCTGTATTTCGTGATCATAGAGTGCGGTGTGGCCTGGGTTCCGTCGGTATTGTGGCGTCTGGACGCAGACTACAGAGCGCTGCGCAAGGAAACGCCGTGGCTGAAGATGCTGCCCTCTGAGTATTGCCGGCGCAATATCCGCTTTTCCACGCAGCCGCTGGAGCAGCCCGCGAATATACAGCATCTCTGGTCCACTCTCGAAGCGATGGACGGCGAGAACACGTTGATGTTTGCCTCCGACTACCCGCATTGGGATTATGACGATGCCAACACGCTGCACATCCCGCCCGCCTGGAGGAGCAAGATCATGGGATTGAATGCGCTCGAGGTCTATAAACGCATTCCCCGCACGCAAGCGGCTAATGCCGCCTGACGGGAGCAGACAATGGCTGAGAAGACATACATTTGCCGGGTCGACGAAATCGAGACCGGAACTCCCTACATCGCCAAAATCCGCAGCCTTTCAGTCGGGGTATTCCGCATCGGAGATTCATTCCATGCCTTGCTGAACGTTTGTCCGCACCGCGGCGCTCCGCTTTGCGAGGGACCGCAATGCGGAACCACGGCGCCGGTCGACCAAGCGCAATTCATCTATCACCGCGAGAACGAGATCGTGCGCTGCGCCTGGCACGGCTGGGAATTCGACATAAAAACCGGTGCAGCCTTGGTCGATCCGGGCGTACGTGCCCGAACATTCCCGGTCACGGTAGAAGCTGGTGAAATCTATGTAACGGCGTAAGATTTGCGTCGAACCGCGGAAAAACCGAAAGGAGGCAAATCGGCTGAATCCGCCAGATCTGCTCGGTAAATGCCAACAACAAGAATGCGGGAAATCCGCAATGGGAGGAAGCAGTGTCAGAATCTGAATACAAACTGCGCTTGGCGCAAAATCTGATCGGCCGCGGCAAGGTTTCCCGCCGTGATTTCATCCATCTAGGGCTGGCGGCAGGCCTGACGGTCGCCTCCGCCGATATGCTCTTCGTGAGCGTGGCGCGGGCTGAACCGCAGCGGGGCGGCTTCGCCAAGCTCGGCATGGCACATGGCGCGACGACGGATTCAATCGATCCGGCCGGCTATCCCGATACATTCACGCAAACCGCCTTCTCGGGCGCCATGTCCAACAGCCTGACCGAGGTGGACGCAAAAGGCAGCATCCAGCCGGACCTTGCCGAGAGCTTTGAGACCACGGACGACGCGACAACATGGGTCTTCAAGCTGCGCAAAGGTGCGACCTTCCACAACGGCAAGACCGTGACAGCGGACGACGTGGTCGCTTCGATGCAGTACCACATGGGAGCCGACACCAAATCGGCGGCGAAGTCACTGCTCGAATCGGTGACCAACATCAAGGCGGACGGTCCGGAAACGATTGTTTTCACGCTAAAAAGCGGCAATGCCGACTTTCCCTACATCATGAGCGACTATCATCTTGTCGTCATGCCTGCCAGGGACGGAAAGGCGGACTGGGAATCGGGCGTCCGGACTGGTGCCTTCGTGCTTGAGAACTTTCAGCCAGGCGTCTCGGCCAAGCTCAAGCGCAATCCCAACTACTTCAAGAATGGCAAACCCTATTTTGACGAGGTGGAGTTTATCGCCATCACCGACCTCGCCGCGCGTATGGCCGCGCTGTCAACCGGCGAGGTGGATTATATCGGCCGCGCCGACCTGAAAACGCTCGGTATGCTGAAGCGCAAGCCGAATATCGAGATCCTCGAGGTCACCGGATACGGCCACTACACGCTGCCGATGAACGTGACAGTGGCGCCATTCGACAACCCCGATGTGCGCATGGCATTGAAATGGGCGATCGATCGCGAGGAGATCGCGCAGAAGATTTTCCTTGGGCATGCCACCGTCGGAAATGACAACCCGATCGCCCCAGCGATCAAGTTCGCCATCAATCCGCAGCCGCAGCACAAGTTCGATCCGGAAAAGGCGCGCTTTCATCTGAAAAAAGCGGGAATGGAAAATCTCAAGGTCGACCTTTCCGTCGCCGACGCCGCTTTCGCCGGCGCCGTGGACGCAGCCGCCCTCATCCGCGAGACGGCGGCCCAATGCGGCATCGATGTCAATGTGGTGCGCGAGGCGGAGGACGCCTATTGGGACAATGTCTGGCTCAAGAAACCATGGTGCGCCTCCTATTGGAGCGGTCGTGCAACGGCCGACTGGATGTTCACGCAGGCCTACTCGGCGGATTCCAGCTGGAACGAGACGTTCTGGAAAAATCCCCGCTTCAACGAACTGCTGACCCAGGCACGCGCGGAGACCGACGAGGCCAAGCGCTCCGCGATGTATGCCGAAATGCAGCAGTTGACGCATGATGACGGCGGCGCCATCGTCCTGGTCTTCAACAATTTTGTCAGCGCCAAGTCCAAGAAACTGGCGCATGGCGAGCTGGCGCCGAACTGGGAGAATGACGGACTGAAGATGGCCGAGCGCTGGTGGGTAGCCAACGCATGAGGTTCGCCAAGCGAACCGCCCGCGGCGCGGGCGGTTCGCTCTTTTCAGGGAAAGGCTCGAAGGCACCGCCCATGAATCCGGTCGTTAGGACGGTTCTGCAGCGCCTGGGCCTCGGTCTGATCACGCTGTTCATCGTCACCATCATCATCTTTTCGGCGATTGCCATGCTTCCGGGCGATTTCGCCAAGGCGATGCTCGGGCAATCCGCGACGCCCGAGACGGTCGCCGCATTCCAGCGCGAAATCGGCATCGATCGTCCGCCGGTTGAGCGCTATTTCGCCTGGGTCGGACAGATCATGCAGGGGGATTTCGGCTCTTCCTTCGCAAGCCGCACCGGCTATCGGCGCACGGTCGCCGAGATCATTGCGCCCCGGCTCTACAACACGATGTTCCTCGCCGTGATGACCGCCCTTATAGCGGTTCCACTCGCGCTGGGACTCGGCATTCTCGCCGCTCTCTACCGCAACAGCTGGTTCGACCGTGTGGTGAACACGGTGACGCTGACGACGATTTCATTCCCCGAATTCTTCGTCGCCTATATGCTGGCCTATCTCATCATATCGCGCGACACGTTCATCGGAACCGAGTTCGCACAATCTCTACCCGAGTGGCTCGCAGCCTCGATCAACTGGGTCCTGAACCTGGTTCCAAAATTTCCGACACTGGCGAATATCAGCGACCAAACGCCGTTCTGGGAGCATGTCTGGCGCGCAGCGCTGCCGTCCATCACCCTCACGCTGGTGATTGTTGCCCATATGATGCGTATGACGCGCGCGGCGATTATCAACATGCTGGCAAGCCCCTATATCGACATGGCGCGGCTCAAGGGAATGTCGCCGATGGCAATCGTTCTCAGACACGCGCTGCCCAATGCCTGGGCGCCTATCGTCACGGTGATTGCGTTCAACCTCGCTTATCTCATCGTCGGCGTGGTCGTGGTGGAGGTGGTGTTCGTCTATCCCGGCATCGGCCAATTGATGGTCGATGCGGTGAAGTCCAGGGATGTTCCGGTCGTGCAAGCCTGCGCCCTAATCTTCGCGGCAACCTACATCCTGCTCAACTTGACCGCCGACATCATTTCCATCGCCACCAATCCGAGGCTTTTGCACCCGCGATGACCAGCACCGAACATGTCGTGGCTGTTCCGAGACAGAGGCGCACGCGCGCCTCCCGGGTAAAAACCGCACTCAAAAAGGCTCCATTCAGCGCCTGGTTCGGCATCGTGGTCATTCTTGGCTATGTCTTCGTCGCGCTGCTAGCGCCCTGGATAGCGCCTTACGGAGAGACGCAGGTTTTCACCGAGGCTTTCGCGCCTTGGAGCCAGGAGTTCATCGTCGGGACCGACCAACTCGGTCGCGACGTGCTCACCCGGCTGATCTATGGCGCGCGCAATACGATCGGCATCGCCTTCGCGACTACGCTTCTGTCCTTCGCGGTCGGCGTCACGCTCGGTTTGCTGGCCGCGATGTACCGGGGGTGGCTCGACCAGATTCTGTCGCGCGCGGTAGACGTGCTGATGTCGATCCCGAGCCTCATCTTCGCGCTGATGTTGCTATCCATCTTCGGTTCGTCTGTCACCAGCCTGATCCTCATCATCGCCCTGCTCGATTCGACCCGTGTTTTCCGGCTGGCGCGCGCGGTCGGGCTGAATGTTGCCGTCATGGAATATGTCGAAGCGGCGCAACTGCGTGGCGAAGGGCCGAGATGGATTCTGACCAAGGAGATCCTGCCCAACGTGCTGCCGCCACTGATCGCGGAATTCGGCCTGCGCTTCTGTTTCGTTTTCCTAACCATCGCCGCGCTCTCCTTCCTCGGCGTCGGCATCCAGCCGCCGACTGCGGACTGGGGCTCGATGGTGCGGGAAAACGCGACCCTCATCACCTATGGCGACATCACTCCGCTCTTGCCGGCAGGCGCGATTGCCCTTCTCACGGTCTCGGTTAATTTCGTTGTCGACTGGTTCTTGCACGCGACAAGCGGGTTGCGCGATGAAAAATAGGAATTCTGGCCAACGCGAAAAGGGAACGAAGCTCCTCAGTATTCGCAACCTTCATGTCGAAGGGTTTTCCGACGAGCGCTGGCATCCGATCGTTCGTGGTGTGGATCTCTCGCTAAAGCGCGGTGAGGTTCTCGGCCTCATAGGGGAATCCGGCGCCGGAAAGTCCACCATCGGGCTTGCCGCGATGGGATATGCCAAGCCAGGCTGCCGGATCACGCAAGGATCCATCCAGTTCGACGGGATCGACCTTCTCGCCATGACCGAAACCGCACGGCGGCGGCTCCGAGGCTCGCGCATCGCCTATGTCGCGCAAAGCGCGGCCGCATCCTTCAACCCCGCCCACCGGCTCCTCGATCAGACCGTCGAAACGGTCGTGGCGCACGGGATAGCCAGTCGCGAGGCAGCGAATCGGGATGCCATCGAACTTTATCGGCGTCTCCACCTGCCGGATCCGGACACCATCGGCTTCCGCTATCCCCACCAGGTCTCCGGAGGGCAGTTGCAGCGGGCAATGACGGCGATGGCCATGGCCTGCCGGCCCGACCTGATCATCTTCGACGAGCCGACGACAGCGCTCGACGTGACTACACAGGTCGAGGTCCTCGCCTCGATCCGCAAGATTGTCCAAGAATTCAACACCGCCGCGATATATGTGACCCATGACCTTGCGGTGGTTGCGCAGATGGCGGACCGGATCATGGTTCTGCGCCATGGCCGCACTGTGGAGGAGGCCGAAACACGCCACATGCTTGCGGCGCCGGCCGAAGACTATACGAGGACGCTCTGGGCGGTCAGAAAATTAGCCAAGCCCGAAGTACCGGCGGAGGATTACCTGCTCACGATCGACAACATCACCGCCGCCTATGGCGGGACTGTCAAGGTGCTGCAGGATGTATCCATCAAGGTGCCGCGTGGACGGACGATAGCGGTAGTCGGTGAATCCGGCTCTGGTAAATCAACACTCGCCCGCGTCGTCACCGGCCTCCTTCCGCCCATGTCGGGTTCGATCTCATTTGCGGGGCATCGTCTGCCAAGCACGCTGAAGGAGCGGTCCAAAGACGTTCTGCGCCGCATTCAGATGATCTATCAGATGCCGGACAATGCGCTTAATCCGCGCCAGACCGTCGAGGAGGTGATCGCACGCCCGCTAGAATTCTATCTCGGACTCAAGGGTGCGGCTCGTGACCGGCGGGTCAACGAACTGCTGCATATGATCGAAATGGATGAAAGCTTCCTCGATCGGCTGCCAGGAGAACTCTCCGGCGGCCAAAAACAGCGCATATGCATCGCGCGAGCGATCGCCGCTAATCCGGATCTCATCATCTGCGACGAAGTGACCTCGGCCCTCGATCAGATCGTGCAAGAGGAGATCCTGAAGCTCCTCATGCGGCTCCAACAAGAATTCGGGGTCAGCTACATCTTCATCACGCACGACATCGCGACGGTGCGGGCTATCGCCGACGAAATCGTAGTCATGCATCGCGGCAAAGTCGTCGAACAGGGGCTCAAAACCGAAGTCCTGACGCCGCCGCATGCTCCCTATACCGAACTGCTTCTTTCCTCCGTGCCGGAGATGGATCCGGATTGGCTGACGAACCTGCTGGAACGTCGGAAGCGGAAGCGGGTCGGCGCGGCGAACTGAATCCCAACGTATCGACCGCTTGAGACTCCGGCTCCAGTTTTCGCGCGAACGTCCGATGTTGAGTGGTGGCGGGAATCACCGGTTATGCCGCAACCGCGACGTCCAGAATGGTTGCAACAATGTCTGCTTTCAGGCAGTAGCAACGGTCACCTCAACGGCCGATATCAGGCGCTACCCCGCCACTCCCCCACGGGCCATGGAATGCACCCGACCCGTCGATGCGCTCGAAGCCGTGCGCCCCGAAGAAGTCGCGCTGCGCCTGGATCAGGTTCGAGGTGCCGCGTCCCTGGCGGTAGCTGTCGAAATAGGCCAGCGCGGACGACAGCGCCGGCACGGGCAAGCCAGCCTCCGACGCCCTTGCCACGATGCGCCGAAGCGATGGATGCGCCTCCTGCATCATCGCGATGAAGGCCGGCGCCATCAAAAGATTGGTGGCCGCGCCGCCCTTGCCGAAGGCTTCCGCCATCGTGTCCAGCAATTGGGAGCGGATGATGCAGCCGGCCCGCCAGATCTTGGCAATGGTCGGCATCGGCAGGTTCCAGTTGAATTCCTTCGACGCGCCGCTCATCACCGCGAAGCCTTGCGCATAGGCTGATATCTTGCCGGCGAACAGCGCCAGTTCGAGATCGCTAAGAAGCGCGTCCTTGTCTCCGGAAATCCTGGTCACGCCGCCATTGCCATAGGCCTTTTGGGCGGCCAGGCGCTCGTCCTTGATCGACGACAAGACGCGCGCCGCCACCGCCGCCTCGATCGCCGTGGCCGGAATGCCGAGCTGCTGCGCCTCGATGACCGACCATTTGCCGGTGCCCTTCTGGCCGGCGCGGTCGAGGATGATGTCGACCACCGGCTTGCCGGTCTTCGGATCGTCGGCGGCCAGCACCTTGGCGGTGATCTCGATCAGATAGGAGTTGAGCCGGCCCTTGTTCCAGCCGGCAAACACCTGTGCGATCTCCTTCGGCCCCATGCCTAAGCCGTCGCGCAAGATGCCGTAGATCTCGGCGATCATCTGCATGTCGGCATATTCGATGCCGTTATGGATGGTCTTGACGAAATGCCCCGCGCCATCGGTGCCAAGCCATGCCGCACAGGGCTCATCCCTGAACTTGGCCGAAATGGCGGTCAGCACCTTTTCAACGCGTTTCCAGGACTCTTCGGTGCCGCCGACCATGATC
This sequence comes from Mesorhizobium sp. M1312, assembly GCF_040318115.1. Lineage (NCBI taxonomy): Bacteria > Pseudomonadati > Pseudomonadota > Alphaproteobacteria > Hyphomicrobiales > Phyllobacteriaceae > Mesorhizobium > Mesorhizobium sp. M1312. The sequence goes on from NZ_JAMYLQ010000017.1 coordinate 67,565, forward strand.
GACGGTCCATGGCGCGCGCCCTCCTCGCCGCCGGACACGCCCATGCCGATGAAGGTGAGCCCCGAACCAGAAAGCTCGGAGAAGCGCCGCATGGTGTCGCGGAAATTGGCGTTGCCGGCATCGATGACGATGTCGTTGGCCGACAACACGCTGCGCAGTGCCGCGATCTGCTCATCGACCGGCTTGCCGGCCAGCACCATGATGATGATCGGACGCGGCGGCCGGATGGCGGCGGCGAGTTCCTCCAGGCTGTAGCAGGGCACGACCATGTTCTTCAGCCCACCGGCATTCTCGACAAAGGCGTCGGTGCGTGCGGCGGTGCGGTTGAAGACGGCTATGCGGTGGCCCTTCTCGGCGATGTTGAGCGCCAGGTTGGAGCCCATCGTGCCAAGGCCGATCAGGCCGATTTCGGCTTTTTCCATCGTTTCTTCCCTGCTTTCGGATCTTTTTGCTGAGGCCGCGAGTTTGCGGCGATGAACATCCTTGGCGTGATGATTGACGGGCCTTCAGGGCCGCGTCAACCGCCTCGCCGAATTGTGTTGCCGACCGCCAGCTTGTCCTCACGGCCTGATGTCGATCGGCGCCTCTATCTTCACGATCTCGAAATCCGAGACGAGAATATCGAGCCGTGCCGTCCATCGGCCGGGAACCGGGACGACGAGATCGTCGACGCGCCAGGTGCCGTCGCCTGGCTTTGTCGCCTCGCGCTTGATCGGCTCGATGCCGGAGTCGGGTTTTGACAGCACCAGCGTCACTTGTTCAGCGTCGAGCGGGCCGAAATCCCCGGTCATGATGACGATCGAGGCGGCAACCGGCCCAACACGGCCGGGCGTGATGCTGAGGTCGGCCATAGCCTTCGGCGTGTGGATATGCACCGATGCCGGCTGCGCTGCTGCGATCGCCAGGGCGCGTGGCGGCGGCGTGAAGCGCCAGCCGGCGGCAACGCCGAAGATCGCCAGAACGATCAGCATTTCAATGCCGATCGAGCGGAACAATCTCCTCTGGACTTCGGTCTCTCCCGCTTCGGCCGGACCGGTCAGCTTCCAGCGATTGATGACGGCGAGCGTGAACAGAAAGAACAGCAGCGCCAGCTTGATCAGCAGCAGCCGGCCATAGGCGGTCTCGAGCAAAGCTGCGGGCGCCTGCACCTGGACGATAGCCAGCACGATGCCGGTGGTCGCGAGCACGGCCACGACAGGCAGGATCGCTTGGGAAAACCGGCGCAGGAAAGGCACTGCCTCGACCGGTTTCCGCCTCATGGCGAGACCGAGCGGCGTCAGCGCCCCTGCCCAGAAGGCGATGCCGGCACCGTGCAGAAACATCATCGGCCTTGTCAGCCATTGCGGTTCGGCAGCACTTGCATGCCCGCTGGCGGCAAGGGCGGCACCGATACCTGCCAAGCCAGCAAGGGCAAACAGTTTTGCGCCGCCGCGCGGCCCGACCAGCGACAGCAGGCCAAGCCCGAGCGCCACCAGCGCGACCAGCAACGTCCAGCCGAAGCTTGTGCCGAGCCCGGCCCGCCAGATGCCAGGCTGCGCCAGCCGGGTGAGCGGTGCACCGAGTGCGTCCAGTCCCTGGAAGCCGAGCGACAACGGCGCCGCGACAAGGCCGCACAGGATTGCGGCGATGACGAAGCGCTGGCCGGAACGCCCGCCCTTCGCCAGCCAGGCGATGGCAAAGGCGCCGCCGACGCCGAGAAAGAGGCCGACATAGAGAAAGACCTTGCCGATCCAGATCGCCGACCTCAGACCCCGGTCGACAGCTTCGGAGACGGCCGGCGCAGCACTCGGCGCGCCAATGGAATACAGCACCGAGCCGCCGACCGGATGGCCATCGGCGGAAATCACCCGCCAGCTCAGCACATGCGTGCCGGATTCGAGCGTTTGCGGATGATCGATCTCGACCGTCTGGCCGTTGAGCCGAAAAGAGATCAGCGAAACCGGCGTTCCATCAGGCCGCACCAGGGTCAGCACCAGCGGCGACACCGGCTCGCTGAAGGTCAGCGAGAATTGCGCGGGGCTCTGCGCCAGCACGGCGCCGTCCGCGGGCTCGGTTGTGACCAGCGCTGCGTGGGCAAAGGCCTGATTTGGCGCCGCAATGGCGGCAAGCAGCACGATCGCAGCCAGCAGACCGATAGCAAGCCGGCCGGTTGTGCAGACCGTTCGCAGGATGGATGCCGCGCTCATGTCACCGCCACAAAGACAGCGGCGCGCTTTCGGATAGAGCCCGCCGCGTAAGGATCACTTCTTCGGCAGCAGCTTGAGGCCAGGCGCGGGATATTCCAGCGCATCCTCATCCTGGCCGACGGCCGGAATCTCGATCCAGCGTTCGGCAGCACCGTCGCATTCCTGCACCACCGGGAAATAGAGCGTTTGGCCGGCCGGCAGCTCCGCCGCCAGTGTCCCGCGGAAGACGAATTCATCGTAGAATTCGTCCGGCAGGCTGCCGCCGCTCCAGTCGATTTCCCTAGCGCCTGATGTCACCGCCTCACCGTGGAGCTGGTAGGATTTTTCGTATCTGCCTTTCTTGACCTGCAGCGTCCAACCCGGCTTGGGCATCGGCTTCACCGAAATCACCCCTTCCGGGATCTGCACGCGCACGGCGGTCGTTGCCTTGCCCTCACAGCCATGCGGCACGCGCAGGACGGCCTTGTAGGTCGAACCGACCGCCGCCTCCTGCGTTTCGAGCGTGACGTGGGCAAAGGCCGCGCTTGCCCCGAAGACGACAAAAGCACCGACCAACGAAAGATAACTGTTCATGATGGTCCCTCAAAATCTCGAGTTGTGCGGATCTGGTTTGGTCAGTTGGCGTGATTGTCCATGCCGTCCGTTCCGCCGATGCCTTCCACGGCGAAGTCGACAGTGACGCTGCCGGCTTTCTCGAAGGTCAGCGTTGCTGGAAACGTCTCGCCTTGCTTCGGTTGCCGTTTCAGCCCGACGAACATCAGATGATAGCCGCCGGGTGCCAGCGCGACCTTGCTGCCGGCCGGAATTTCAAGGCCGCCGGTGACCGGCCGCATGGTCATGACGCCATCGCTCACGCCCATCTCATGCAGTTCGGCCTTGGTCGAAATTTCCGAGGAAATCGACAGCAGCCGATCCGGCGAACTGCCGGTATTGGTGACGGTGAAATAGCCGCCGGCCACTTTGGCGCCGGGCGGCGTGGCGCGCGACCAGGGATGCCCGATCTCGAGGTCGCCAACCCTGAACTCATGCGCGAAAACGGCCTGGGCGCTGACGAACAGGAGGGCGAGGAGGAACACGGTGATGCCGAGTCGCTCCTCGAAACTGCGCAGGAAGCGGCTGTTGCGGCCGAACCGCGTGCGGAAAGAGTGAGACATGATAGCTCCAAGAACCGATAAATCGCGCCGTCGGTCGGTCGCGAACAGTTTCGATGTTGAATGAATGCGCTCGCGAAAGGTTTCCGCAAGGCGAACTGGAACGGATCAGGCCGTCACCGGCGGCGCGCGCGGATTCGACGGAGAGCGGTCGCGGGCAAAGTCGAGATGCCTGAACGCCGGCAGCACAAAAGCGACGGTTTCGATGGAAAAATTGCCGGACACCGTGCCGGCAGCGGGCGGCGGCGCATAGGCAGCCGAGGCCACGCCGCAACCAAGCATGCAGCAAGCCGGCATGTGCTGCTGCGGATCGCCGCCTGGAAGCTGGGCGGCGCCCTCCTGAGTGCAGATGACATTGCCGAATGCGTCGAGTTGCGAAGCATTCGGGCTTAAGCCGAAGGCGAATGCGCCAAGCATCGACTGGAGCACGAGCAAATAGGCCGCGGCGAACGCGGCCGGCATGCTCCATCGTCTCCGCCGGATATTCAAAGACCTGCCTCTCCACGCAGCAACGGCCAGATATCTAGCACGGGCTCAGCAGGCGGAAAATCGCCAAATCACTGCTGCGGCAACGCGGCGCGATCAATGCATGTCGCCCAAAAGTGCGCAGCGGTTTTGGGAGAACGACATGCACAAGAACAAGAACTTAAAGCGCGTCGCAATGTTCAGGCGCGACGCGCTTTAAGCCCGTTGCGGCTGCTGGCCTTCCGGTATCGATGTCAGCAGCGTATTGCGCGCCGACTTCAGATGCTTGCGGCAGGCGACGTCGACCTTGCCGAGATCGCGCGATTTGAGCGCGGCGATATAGGCCAGGTGTTCCGCGACCGCCACTGCGTTGCGCTCGCGCTCCTGCGCCTTGTTCCACTGGTAGTGGTAGTGGAAAATCATGGCGATGACGTCGTAGAAATCGACGATGAAGCGATTGTGCGACGCGCGGTGGATCAGCCGGTGAAAGCGCTCGTCGAGCTCCGAGAATTCGTTGAAGCGCGTGGCGATCTCGCGCGCCAGCAGGCGATGCTCGTCTTCCAGCAGGTCGAGGTCGGCCCAGACCGGACTGTCTTCCGGCAGGGCGGCAAAGGCGGCGGCTGAGCGCAGCTCGAACATCTCGCGGATTTCGGTCAATTCCAGCGCGAAAGCGCGGGTAAAACCTTTCAGAACCCAATGGCTGTTGCGGCGTTTCTCGATCAGCCCGAAGCGGGAAAAACGGATCAGGAACTCGCGCACGCTGGTGGTGCCGACGCCGATCTCGCGCGCCAGCTCGAGCTCGTTGATCTGCATGCCGGGCTCGGCGCCGCCGGCAAGCAGCCGCCGCATGAAGGAGCGCTCGATGATCTGCGACAGCGTGTCGGTCTCTTCCTCGGGGAAAAAATCGTCCTGTCGCGGCACGCGCAAAACCGTCTTGCTGCGCTTGTTCCAGGCGATCAGCCCCGTCTCTTCCATACGCGTAAGGATGGAGCGGATCGTCGTGCGGCTGACGCCGAGCAGCGCACCCAATTCTGGCTCCGACGGCAGGCTTTTCGTTTCGTCGAGCAGCCGCAGACCGCGATTGTAGGCGTCCTTGTAGACGTTGTTGCTCTTAGACATCCCTGCCCCGTTGCGCGCCGGCGCTTGCGGCGGCCAGCTTGAAGCGCGATATGATATAAAAGTTCCTAGCGCACGCCCTCAAAAAGTGGAATCACCTTCCAGCATCAGGACTAGCTGATCCTCTGCGCTTCCGGATTTACGCGCGGCGCTGTCACGAAAAAACAATTGACGCAAAACTGTTTTTTCACGATAAAAGACATTATCTTTTACCAGGCGCGTGTCAATGCACTTGCCGTCCCAGGAACATACCCAGGAAACTGCCCGTGAACGCCGCAAACAGCATTCTTCTGTCTCCCGCCGACAATGTCGCGGTTGCCAATGGCCGCATCGAGATCGGAGCGGTACTGCCGGGCGGCGCCGTTGCCACAGCATTGATCGAACCCGGCCACAAGGTGGCGATCAAGCCAATCGCCGCCGGCGAGGCCGTGGTCAAATACGCCCAGGCGATCGGCCGCGCCACTGAAGCCATCGCGCCCGGCGAGCATGTTCATTCGCACAATCTGGTGTTTGAGTCCGGGCGTTTGCCGGTGGTGCCGCCGAGCGAAGCCGTGCACGCGACCGAGGCCGACCGCGCCCGCACCTTCATGGGCTACCGTCGCGCCGATGGCCGTGCCGGCACACGCAACTTCATCGGCATTCTCGCCAGCGTCAATTGCTCGGCCACCGTTTGCCACGCCATCGCCGACGAGGCGAACCGCACGCTCCTGCCCAGATACCCTGGTATCGACGGCTTCGTTCCCATTGTTCACGGCCAGGGCTGCGGCATGAGCGCCACCGGCGACGGCATGATGGTGCTGCACCGTACGCTTGCCGGCTATGCCCGCCATCCGAATTTCGGCGGCGTGCTGATGGTCGGGCTCGGCTGCGAGGTCAACCAGCTCACCCTCTATGGCCAGAAGGGCGTCGCCGCGGGGAAACGCCATTTCAACATCCAGGAAGCCGGCGGCTCGCGCAAATCGGTCGAAAAGGCGCTGCTGGTGCTGGCCGAGATCGCCGAGGAGGTCGGCAAGCTTGAGCGTGAGCCGATCCCGGTCAGCGAGATCGTCGTCGGCCTGCAATGCGGCGGCTCGGACGGCATGTCCGGCATCACCGCCAATCCGGCGCTGGGCGCCGCCGTCGACATCCTGGCCGGCGTCGGCGGCATCGGCATCCTCTCCGAGACGACAGAAATCTACGGCGCCGAGCATCTGCTGGCCTACCGTGCGGCGAGCCCGGAGATCGCCGCCAAGCTCGATGGCTATGTGAAGTGGTGGGAAGACCATGTCGCCAAGCACGGCGCTTCCATCGACAACAATCCGTCGCCCGGCAACAAGCGCGGCGGCCTGACCACCATCCTGGAGAAGTCGCTTGGCGCGGTCGCCAAGGGCGGCCAGACACCGCTTAATGGCGTCTTCGGCTATGCCGAAAAGGTCACCGGGCACGGGCTGGTGTTCATGGACACGCCCGGCTACGACCCGGTCTCCGCCACCGGCCAGGTCGCGGGCGGCGCCAACGTCATCGTCTTCACCACCGGCCGCGGTTCCTGTTTCGGCTGCCGGCCGACGCCGTCGATCAAGGTCGCCAGCAACTCGACCATGTACCACACGATGGAAGAGGACATGGACGTGAATTGCGGCGTCATCGCCTCGGGCGAAAAGACAATTGCCGGCATGGGCCGCGAGATTTTCGAGCTGATCGTCGAGACGGCTTCCGGCCGCAAGACCAAGAGCGAGGAGTTCGGCTACGGCGACAACGAGTTCGTGCCGTGGCACCTCGGAGCGACCCTCTAGAACAGCCACCAACTGACTCAAGACGCGGGCCAGGCAAATGGCCGGTGGGAGGGCTTTGCATGAAGAAACGCCGTGTCGGCAGCACCGCGCTGGAAATAACCGAGGTCAGCTTCGGCGGCGCGGCGGTCGGCGGCCTCTACCGAGCTTGCCCGCGCGAAGCGGCGATGCAGACGCTGCAGGTCGCCTGGGACACCGGCTTGCGCTATTTCGATACGGCGCCCTTCTACGGCTTCGGCCTTTCGGAACGCCGCTTCGGCGATTTCCTGCGCGACAAGCCGCGGGACTCCTACGTGCTGTCGACCAAGGTTGGGCGCCTGTTCCGGCCGGTGCCGGAAGGCCAGGTTCCGGACCATTCCTATGTCGATCCGCTGCCCTTTGCGCTCGACTACGACTATTCCTACGACGGCATCATGCGCTCGGTCGAGTTCAGCTATGCGCGGCTTGGCCTCAATCAAATCGACATCCTGTTCGTCCACGACATCGGCGTCTACACGCATGGCGTCGAGAAAACGAAGCTGCATTTCCGCCAGCTGATGGATGGCGGGCTGAAGGCGCTGGAAGAGCTGAAGTCGTCCAAGGCCATTTCCGCCTACGGCCTTGGCGTCAACGAGGTGCAGATCTGTCTCGATGTGCTGCGCCAGGCGCCGCTCGACTGCATCCTGCTCGCCAGCCGCTATTCGCTGCTCGACCGCACCGCCGAAGCCGAATTGCTGCCGCTTTGCCGGCAACGGCAGACCTCGCTGATCATCGGTGGCGTCTTCAATTCCGGCATCTTGGCGACCGGCCCGGTCCCGGGTGCGCATTTCGACTACCTGCCGGCCACCCAGAACATTCTTGACCGCGTCGGCGCCATGGAAAAAATTGCCGCCGAGGGCGGCTATCCGCTTGCCGCGGCGGCGTTCCAGTTCCCGCTGCACGAGCCTGTGGTAGCTTCTGTGCTGACGGGCACCGCCAAACCGGCCAATCTGGCGCGAAATCTCCAACTGCTCGACATCCAGGTGCCCGAAACAGAATTCGCCAAATATGATCCCTACACGGTCGTACAGAAACTCGGCTGATGCGCTGCGGCCTTCGCCTTCGCCGGTTAAACGGCGGAAGGTGCGATCAGCAGGCGTCACAATCGTACGCTCCAAAAAAGAATGAATATTCCATCTTGACGGGTCATTGGAATTAATATTCCATACTTTTCGGAGAGGATCTGTTGGGTGGCAGTGAGGATCGGAAAGGAAGCTCCCCTTCCGGTCTAGCCATATGAGACCGATACGAAACACCGCTTGCGCCGGCCCAACCTATGCACTATCAAAATGCGGTAAATGTTTTTTATTGATAAAGTTCTGTTTGGGCAGCGCCTATCCAAACCGACTTCCGCAACATTCACCGGGCGACCTAGGGAGGAAGCATAATGAAATTCGTGACAAGCATTCTCAACCGCCGCGCATTCGTGGCGCTCACCGCCGCCTCGATGCTTGCTGGCGTGATGCATTCGGCCCCGGCTTCGGCGGCGGACGTAACCATTCCGATCATCGTCAAGGACACCACCTCTTTCTACTGGCAGATCGTCCTGGCCGGCGCCCGCAAGGCCGGCAAGGACCTCGGCGTCAACGTGCCAGAACTCGGCGCCCAGGCGGAAACCGACGTCAACGGCCAGATCTCGATCCTTGAAAACGCCGTCGCCGGCAACCCGGCTGCCGTCGTTATCGCACCGACCGAGGCCAAGGCGCTCGGCAAGCCGATCGATGAGGCAGCCACCAACGTCAAGATCATCGGCATCGACTCCGGCGCTGACTCCAAGGCCTTCACCTCGTTCCTGACCACAGACAATATTCAGGGCGGCCGCGTCGCCGCTGACGGGCTGGCGGCCGCGATCGGCGAAGCCAATGGCGGCAAAATCGAGGGCGACGTCGCCCTGATCACCGCGCTTCCCGGCGCCGGCTCGCTCGAACAACGCGCCCAGGGCTTCAAGGAACAGCTTGCCGCCAAATATCCCGGCCTCAAGCTCATTGCCGACAAATACGCCGACGGCCAAGCCACCACCGGCCTCAACATCGCGACCGACCTGATCACCGCCAACCCGAACCTCAAGGGCATCTTCGCCTCCAACCTGATCATGGCGCAGGGCGTCGGTCAGGCGATCGCCGAGAACAGCCTTGCCGGCAAGGTTGGGCTGATCGGCTTCGACAGCGACGAGAAGCTGGTCAAGTTCCTCAATGACGGCGTCATTTCCGGCCTCGTCGTCCAGGATCCGTACCGGATGGGTTATGACGGCATCAAGACGGCGCTCGCTGCCTCGAAGGGCGAGAAGGTCGAGGCCAATGTCGACACCGGCGCCAACCTCGTCACCAAGGCTAACATGAAAGAACCGAAGATCGACGCGCTGCTCAATCCGAAGCTCGACTGAGCACCGGCATTGGCGCACCGTTTCCGGGGCCTCGTTGCCCCGGAAATACCCTGAAAGTGCTTCGAAATCAGCCGGCTTCGATACCCTTGACGATGCGACCCGGCCAGCAGCGCTACGTGCCAATCGTGAGGCCAATCTGTGAGGCCGATCTGGGAGGATTGTCATGACGTCGACGGCGCAGGAACTGCATCCGGCCCCAACGCTGGGACCGGGCAGGACGATCCTCGAACTCAAGGGATTGGAGAAGCGATATCCCGGCACGCACGCGCTGAAGCCGGTTAACCTCGCCTTCAAGGCCAGCGAAATTCACGCCATCGTCGGCGAGAACGGTGCCGGCAAATCCACCCTGATCAAGCTGCTGACCGGCGTCATGCCGCGCACCTCTGGCGACGTCATCTGGGAGGGCAAGCCAGCAGCGCTGGCGACGCCGCATGAGGCGATGGCGCTGGGCATCAATGCTGTGCACCAGGAGGTCGTTCTGTGCCGCCATCTCACTGTCGCGGCCAACATGTTCCTCGGCGAGGAGGATTCCCGCTTCGGCATCCTGCAGCAGCGGGCCATGGTCCGGGAAGCGCAGAAGATCATCGACGATCTCGGCTTCGATCTGCCGGCGCATGTCGTGCTGGGTGACCTGACCATAGGCCAGCAGCAGCTGATCGCCGCCGCCCGCGCCACCGTGCGCGGCACCAAGTTCCTGATCTTCGACGAACCGACTGCCTATCTCACCCGGAAGGAAGCCGATCAGCTGTTCACGCTGATCCGCCGGCTGAAGGGCGAAGGCGTCACCATCATCTACATCAGCCACCGCATGGAAGAGGTGTTCGAACTCGCCGACCGCGTCTCGGTGCTGCGCGACGGCACGCTTGTCGGCACCAGGAACATCGCCGAGACCAACGACGCCGAGCTGGTCAAGATGATGATCAACCGCTCGATCGAGCAAGTCTATCACAAGGATCATTTTACCCCGGGCGCGACGCTGCTCGAAGCCAGAAATCTCTCCGGCAAGGGTTTCGAAAATGTCTCGATGACGGTCCGTGCCGGCGAAATCGTCGGGCTCTACGGCCTGATCGGCGCCGGGCGCAGCGAGTTCGTCACCACGCTCTACGGCCGTCATCGCAAGTTAGCCGGCCAGATCCTCTGGGAGGGCAAGCAGGTTCAGGTCAACTCCGAGCATGACGCTATCAGGCTCGGCATGGCGCTGGCGCCGGAAAGCCGCCGTGACCAGGGCCTCTGCCTCAACCTGCCGGTCGGCGTCAATCTCAATCTGCCGATCTACAAGCGCATCTCCAGCAATCTGCTGATCTCCAGCGCACAGGAGAAGACCGAGGCGGATCGCCAGATCGCCAATCTCAGGATCAAGACGCCGACGCGCAACGCGCTCGCCTCCAGCCTGTCCGGCGGCAACCAGCAGAAAATCGTCATCGGCAAATGGCTGGCGCACGGCGCCAAGCTGTTCATCTTCGACGAGCCGACAGTTGGCGTCGACGTCGGCACCAAGGCCGAGATCTACCGCCTGTTCAGTGCGCTTTTGTCCAAGGGCGCCGGCATCATCCTGATCTCGTCCTACCTGCCTGAGGTCTATGAACTGGCCGACACGCTGCATGTGTTCCGGCGCGGCAAGCTGGTGGCCACTCATGGTTTCCACACCGCCAACCATGAGGAGATCCTCACCCAGGCGCTGGCCGAGAAACAAGAAAAACCGGGAGGACAGATATGAGCACCGAGGCGATCCCGGCCGAAAGGCCCAAACGCAACTACAACGCCCTGTTCGGGCTGACACTGCTGGCGCTGCTGGTTCTTTTGTGGATCATCCTGTCGGTGGCAACGCCGAGCTTCGCCTCCGCCAACAATATCTCGAACCTGCTGCGGCAGGGCTCGATGATCGCCATCCTGGCGGTCGGCCAGACCTTCGTCATCATCACCGGCGGCATCGACCTCTCCGTCGGCGCGGTTGTTGGCTTTGCAACCGTCATCGTGGCGATGCTGATCAATGCCGGCGTGCCGATTTTCCTCGCCATCCTGGTCACCTTGCTGGTCGGCGTCGCCATCGGCATGTTCCATGGCTTCGGCATCGTCAAGATGGGCCTGCCGCCCTTCATCATCACGCTGGCGACACTGACCTCGCTGCGCGGCATCGGCCTTTTGATGACCAACGGCAACTCGATCTCGATCAACAACGATGCCTTCCAGCTTTTCTCGCGCAGCTCGTTCCTCGGCGTTCCCAATCTGTTCTGGATGGTGATCCTGGTCGGCATCCCCGCCTATATCTTCCTGCACCATAGCCGCTGGGGCCGGTATCTGTTCTCGGTCGGCTCCAACGCCGAGGCCTCGCGTCTGTCCGGCGTCAACGTCCAGCGCACCATCTACATGGCCTATACGCTGTCGGGCCTCTGTGCGGCTTTTGTCGGCGTGCTGCTTGCCTCGCGCATTGGCATCGGCAATCCGATACAGGCCGAGGGCTGGGAATTGCAGGCGATCGCCTCGTCGGTGATCGGCGGCACCTCGCTATTTGGCGCCGTAGGCTCGGTGCACGGGCCGCTGCTCGGCGCCTTCATCCTCGCCACCATCAACAACGGCGCCAATCTCTTGAACGTCAATGCCTTCTGGCAGCGCATCATTACCGGCGTGCTGATCATCGTCATCGTCTATTTCGACGGCCTGCGCCGCCGCGGCAAGTAGACTATCTTAACAACCGCCGGCCCGGCGCTAGCGGGGCCGGCGGGTCCATGCACAGACTGGATAAAAGCATGAAAGCCGTCGTCTGCCGTTCGCCCGGTGAGCTTGTTCTGGAAGACCGCCCGGCCCCAGGCACTCCGCCCTCTGGCTGGGCATTGGTCGCGGTCAGTCATGTCGGCATCTGCGGCACCGACTATCACATCTTCGAGGGCAAGCATCCGTTCCTCGCCTATCCACGCATCATGGGCCACGAGGTTTCCGGCACCGTGATCGAGGCCGGCGAAGGCGTCGATCTCGCAATCGGCGAGCCGGTGATCATCAATCCCTATCTCGCTTGCGGCAAATGCATCGCCTGCCGCCAAGGCAAGCCTAATTGCTGCGTCAAGATCGAAGTGCTTGGCGTACACCGCGACGGCGCCATGTGCGAACGGATCCTGGTGCCGGCGCAAAATCTCTATCCGGCCAGCGGCCTGTCGCTGGCCGACGCCGCCGCCGTCGAATTCCTGGCGATCGGGGCGCATGCCGTGCGCCGCTCGCTGGCTGATCCCGGCGCGCACACGCTGGTCATCGGCGCCGGGCCGATCGGCCTCGGCACGGCGCTGTTTGCCCGTATCGCCGGTCTCGACGTGACGCTGCTCGACATGAGTGCCGAGAGGCTGGGTTTTGCTGCAAGCGAACTCGGCTTCGCCACCCTCGACGGTTCGCGGCAGTCTGCGACCGATCTGGTGCGCGAGGCGACCAACGGCGAAGGTTTTGACGTGATTTTCGATGCCACCGGCAACACCCAGTCCGTCCAGTCGGCCTTCGCCCATGTCGCGCATGGCGGGACGCTGGTCCTGGTCAGCGTCGTCAAGGACGACATCGTCTTTTCCGATCCTGAATACCACAAGCGTGAGATGACGCTGATCGGCAGCCGGAACGCGCTGCGCGCCGACTTCGACCATGTCGCTGCCTCGATCCGCGATGGTGCTGTGCCGCTGGCAAAGCTCGTCACCCATCGCACGACGCTTGGCGACACGCCGCGCGACATCGCCCGCTGGGCGCATGAGAAATCCGGCCTGATCAAGGCCGTCATCCAGGTCGGATGAGATGCCGATTCTGACATAAAAATTCGGCGGTCGATAGGTGCGCTTTGGCGATTAGTCGAAACATCCATCGCTTCGTCATCCTGTGGCGAAGCAAGGAGCGAAGCGACGCGGCGCAGACCATAGGATCCATGCCGTGACCTTGAAGTATCGCGACGGTGCAGAATTCTGCTTCGCTTCACTCCTCGACCAATGTTACGGCATGGATCCTTGGGTCTCCGCGACGGAGCTGCGCTCCTGCTTCGCCCAAGGATGACGACGCTACTCGTTCGCCGACAATTTGAGCTCGACCCGCTCAGCCGGAAACCGCGTTTCGGCGAACTGGATCGGCTGGCCGTCCGGCGTGACATTGACGGCGACCGTGACCAGCACGATGGCGCCGGGCTGCAGATCGAGATCGGCAAGGTCGGCGGCGTCCGCGTGGCGGGCCGACAGCACCGTCGATTGCCTGAGATAGTCACCGATGCCGAAACGCTGGAATGAGGCGGTTATCGAACCGGTTTCGGCCATGACGGCATCGATGCCGGCGAAGCGTCCCGCGTCGAACCAGCCGGTGGCACGCGAGACCGGTTGCCCATCGGCTTCGCCGCGTGTCTCGAGGCGTACTACATTCGAACCCTTGGCAAGCCCCAGCCCTTCGGCGACGCGCCGGCTGGCCGGCTCGACCGCCGATTCGAGCAGCACGCTGCGGCGCTCCGACGCCTGCCCTTGCAGGCCCTCCGAAAAACGGGTGCGCGCTCCGATCGGATAGGACAGGCGCCTGCGCGACAACACGAAAGTGCCGCGCCCCTGTTCGGCCCTGAGCACGCCATCCTGCACCAGGGCTGCGATGGCGCTGCGCACCGTATGTCGGTTGACACCATAGCGCTCGGCCAGTGCGATTTCCGGTGGCAGCGCAGCATTCTCGGCAAAGTCGCCGACGGCGATCGAATGCAGGATCTGGTCCGCGATCTGCCGCCACAGCGAGACGCCGCTGCGCCGCTCCAAGCTGCTGGCCATCTGCTGACCGATCATCTCTTTGCCCCGAGCTTTTTCGCCCTGTCATCCATCCGTCATGGACAGGCTTTAGAGAATAGGTATGATTTGTATAATTGTCTACATCATTATACAAATTGGAACGAGAAGGAACAGCGGCCATGCGAGAACAGGAAGCGCGCGATCAGCAGCTTGAGCGCAAGGCCGTCATGGCGACGCTAGCGCAGTCGACCGGCGACGATATCGTCCGCCTCTGGAACGAAGCCGGCCTGCCTTCGCAAGCAGAACTCCTGCGCGGCCCCGAAACCGGCCTTGTCACCGTGCGTGGCCGCATCGGCGGCGGCGGCGCGCCGTTCAATGTCGGCGAGGCGACAGTCACCCGCGCTACCGTCCGGCTCGCATCCGGACAGGTCGGCCACTGCTACGCGCTGGGCCGTGACAAACAGAAAGCAAAACTGGCGGCAATCGCCGACGCGCTCTGGCAGGATCCCACCCGCCGTAGCGAGGTCGAGACCAAACTCATTGCGCCGCTGCAGGCCGCACTGGCCAGCGAACGTGAACGGCGGCGCGCCGAGACGGCGGCAACGAAGGTTGATTTCTTCACCATGGTACGCGGAGAAGACTGATGGACATCGCAACGCAAGCGATCGAGGGCGGCTTTTCCGATCCGGTGTTCAACGCCCAGACGGTGTTCCGCGCCGTGATGGATGCGATGGCGCGGCCGGGCACCCTGCAGCCCCTGCCGGTCTTTGCCCGTCCGCCGGCGCCGCTGTCGGCCACCGCGGGCGCCATCGCGCTGGCGCTGTGCGACAACGACACGCCGCTCTGGCTTGACCTCGTTTTGCAGGCTCCAGCGACGGTGAGGTCCTGGCTCGGCTTCCACACCGGCGCGCCACTGGCCAATACGCCGGCCGACGCGCATTTCGCGCTGATCGCCACGCCGGCCGAGATGATGGCGCTCGACGGCTTTTCACAAGGCACCCAGGACTATCCCGACCGCTCGACGACGCTGATCCTGCAGGTCGGCGATCTCGTTTCAGGCGCCCCTCTGTTGCTCGAAGGTCCTGGCATCGAAAGAACCGCGACCATCGCGCCGGCGCAGATGCCGCGCCACTTCGTCGAACAATGGAAGCAGAACAACCAGCGTTTTCCGCGTGGTGTCGACATCGTCCTCTCCACCCCTGACGGCGTTGCCTGCCTGCCGCGTACCACGCGCATCAAGACGCTGAAGGCGTGATATGTATGTCGCGGTAAAAGGTGGCGAAGCGGCCATTGCCAACGCCCACGCCCTGCTCGCCGACCGTCGCCGCGGCGACCGCTCGGTGCCGGCGCTTCGCCTCGACCAGATCGTCGAGCAACTGGCGCTCGGCGTCGACCGGGTGATGAGCGAAGGCTCGCTCTACGACAGGGAATTGGCGGCGCTGGCCATCGTCCAGGCGCGCGGCGACATGATCGAGGCGATCTTCCTGGTCCGCGCGTATCGCACGACGCTGCCGCGCTTCGGCTACACCAGGGCGATCGACACCGGCGCGATGCTGGTCGAGCGGCGCGTGTCGGCGACCTACAAGGACCTGCCCGGCGGGCAGCTGCTCGGCCCGACCTTCGACTACACCCACCGGCTGCTCGATCCCGAACTCGCCGCGGGCGGCCATGTCGCCGAGCCGCTGCAGCGTGCCAGCGAGGCGGAAGCCATACCGCGCGTCTCCGCGATCCTTGCCCGCGAAGGCCTGATCGAGCCTGATGGCGACATGCCGCAAGACCATGTCCCAGGCGACATCACCCGCGAGCCGCTGGAATTTCCGATGGCACGGGACATTCGCCTGCAGGCGTTGTCACGCGGCGATGAGGGTTTTTTGCTGGCGCTCGGCTATTCCACCCAGCGCGGCTATGCCCGCAACCATCCCTTTGTCGGCGAGGTTCGCATCGGCGAGGTCGAGCTGGAACTCGACGTGCCGGAGCTGCCCTTCGCCGTACCGCTCGGCTCGTTGCGTGTCACCGAGTGCCAGATGGTCAACCAGTTCAAGGGCTCGGCCAAGGCACCGCCGCAGTTCACCCGCGGTTACGGCCTCGTCTTCGGCCAGAGCGAGCGCAAGGCGATGGCCATGGCGCTCTGCGATCGCGCTCTTCGTGCAACCGAATTCGGCGAGGACGTCGTCGCCGCGGCCCAGGACGAGGAGTTCGTCATCTCGCATTCCGACAACGTCCAAGCGACCGGCTTCGTCGAGCACCTCAAGCTGCCGCATTATGTCGACTTCCAGGCCGAGCTCGACCTGGTGCGCCGCATGCGCGCCGAGCATGACGCCCGCGAGAACGGCAAGATGGAAGAAAAAAGGGAGGCCGCGGAATGACCGCACAACCGACCGACATCGCCACCTACAACTTCGCCTATCTCGACGAGCAGACCAAGCGGATGATCCGCCGCGCGATCCTCAAGGGCATCGCCATTCCCGGCTACCAGGTGCCGTTCGCCTCACGCGAGATGCCGATGCCCTATGGCTGGGGCACCGGCGGCGTCCAGGTTACCGCTTCGATCATCGGCCCGGACGATGTGCTGAAGGTCATCGACCAAGGCGCCGACGATACCACCAATGCGGTCTCGATCCGCGCCTTCTTCAAGAAGGTCGCCAATGTCGCCGTCACCACCGAGACGGGCAAGGCGACCATCATCCAGACCCGCCACCGCATTCCCGAACATCCGCTGACCGCAGGCCAGGTGCTGGTCTATCAGGTGCCGATCCCCGAGCCGCTGCGCTTCCTCGAGCCGCGCGAAACGGAAACGCGGAAAATGCATGCGCTGGAGGAATACGGCCTCATGCATGTGAAGCTCTACGAAGACATTGCCAGGCACGGTCGCATCGCCACCACCTATGCCTATCCGGTCAAGGTCGAGGGCCGCTATGTGATGGATCCCTCGCCGACGCCGAAATTCGACAATCCGAAGATGCACCGTTCGCCGGCTCTGCAACTGTTTGGCGCCGGCCGCGAAAAGCGCATCTATGCGCTACCGCCTTTCACCGAAGTCGTCAGTCTCGACTTCGAGGACCATCCTTTCGAGGTGCAGACCTTCGACCATCCCTGCGCGCTGTGCGCGGCCGAGAACGTCTATCTCGACGAGGTCATCCTCGACGACCATGGCGGCCACATGTTCGTCTGCTCCGATACCGATCATTGCGAGAAGCGGCGCGAGCAAGGCCATCGCGGCCACCTTGCGCCCGAGACGACGGAGCCGGCGCAATGACCGACGAACCACTGCTGCGCGTTTCTGCGCTGTCGAAGTTCTACGGCTCGCGCATTGGTTGCGAGAACGTCAGCTTCGACCTGTGGCCGGGCGAGGTGCTGGCAGTGGTCGGCGAATCCGGATCCGGCAAGACGACGCTGCTCAACTGCCTGTCGACCCGGCTGCTGCCGAGCTCCGGCACCGCCAGCTACCGCATGCGCGACGGCCAGTTGCGCGAGCTTTACCGCATGAGCGAGGCCGAGCGCCGCTTCCTGATGCGCACCGACTGGGGCTTCGTCCACCAGAACCCCGCCGACGGGTTGCGCATGACCGTTTCGGCCGGCGCCAATGTCGGCGAGCGGCTGATGGCGGTCGGCGACCGCCATTATGGCAGGATTCGTGCGACGGCGGTCGACTGGCTGTCGCGCGTCGAGATCGATGAGGACCGCGTCGACGACGAACCGCGCGCCTTTTCCGGCGGCATGCGCCAGCGCCTGCAGATCGCCCGCAACCTCGTCACCGGGCCGCGGCTGGTGTTCATGGACGAGCCGACCGGCGGCCTCGACGTCTCGGTGCAGGCGCGCCTGCTCGACCTGTTGCGCGGCCTGGTCACCGACCTTGGCCTGGCGGCGATCGTCGTCACCCACGACCTCGCAGTGGCGCGTCTGCTGTCGCAGCGCATGATGGTGATGAAGGACGGCCGCGTCGTCGAAAGCGGCCTCACCGACCGCGTGCTCGACGACCCGCGCGCGCCCTACACCCAGCTCCTCGTTTCTTCCATTCTGCAGGTGTGATCATGCCGACCCCTCTCGTCGTCTCCGATGTCGCCAAGAGCTTCACCATGCATCTGCGCGACGGCATCAAATTGCCTGTCGTCGCCGGCGTGTCGTTCTCGATCAGGAGCGGCGAGTGCGCCGTGCTTGGCGGCCCGTCCGGCGCCGGCAAGAGCTCGATCCTGAAGATGCTCTACGGCAACTATGCCGTCGACGAAGGCCAGATCATCGTCCAGCACGAGGACGGGCTCATCGATCTGGCGACGGCCAGCCCACGCACCGTGCTTGCCGTGCGCCGCCTCACCATCGGCTATGTCAGCCAGTTCCTGCGCACAGTGCCGCGCGTCTCCGCCCTCGACGTCGTTGCCGAACCGCTGGTCGAGCGCGGCGAGGACCGTGAGGTCGCGCGCGGCAAGGCGCGCGCCTTGCTGGCGCAGCTCAACCTGCCCGAAAAACTCTGGGCATTGCCGCCGGCGACCTTTTCCGGCGGCGAACAACAGCGCGTCAACATCGCGCGCGGCTTCATCACCGAGCATCCGATCCTGCTGCTCGACGAACCGACCGCCTCGCTGGATGCCAGGAACCGCGACGTCGTGATCACGCTGATCGCGGCCAAGAAGTCGGTCGGCGTCGCCCTGCTAGGCATCTTCCATGACCACGACGTGCGCGAGGCAGTGGCCGATCGCGTCATCGACGTGACCGCTTTTGCCGCCGGAAAAATCGCCGCATGACCAGGAAACTGTCGGAAACGCCGCTTGTCCACGAGACGGCGGATGTCGAGAACTCGACGCTCGGCCGCTGGACCGAGATCGCCGATCGCTGCCGAGTTTCCGAGAGCACAATCGGCGACTATTCCTACATGATGCAGGAACTGCGGCGTCTGGTGCGCGACGATCGGCAAGTTCGCCAACATCGCCGCCAGCGTGCGCATCAATGCCACCAACCACCCGACCTGGCGGCCGACGCTGCACCATTTCACCTATCGCGCCTCGCACTATTGGGACGACGCCGAGCACGAGAGCGAATTCTTCGCCCAGCGACGCGCCAAACGCGTCACCATTGGCCATGACACCTGGCTCGGGCACGGCTCGACCATCCTGCCTGGCGTCACCGTGGGTGACGGCGCGGCAGTCGGTGCCGGCGCCGTGGTATCGAAAGATGTCGCGCCCTACACCATCGTCGGCGGCGTGCCGGCGAAGCCGATCCGCGAACGCTTCGACCGCCGCACGGCGGAACGCTATCAGGCACTTGCCTGGTGGGATTGGGACCATGCCCGCCTGCGCGCGGCGCTCGGCGATTTTCGCGCGCTTTCGGCGGAGGCGTTTCTGGAGAAGTACGGCGGCTGAAGGGGGTGAATAGTGAATAGAAAGAGCTTCCACCAGCCTCTGCTGGCCGCCACTGTCACCATTCACCATTCACCATTCACTATTCACCCATTTCACATTCACCATTCACGGCGCGCCGCCCAAGCCTGTGGGCAGTAACAAAACTGACATCAATCCGACACCGCAGTTTCATGCGGCTGCGCTAGCGAAGGTTAACAGACCTTCGAAACGCGACTGGACTGGAACTTGCCTATGTCAGCAACCTCAGCCACGCTCGAAATCTGCGGCGTCACCCGCCGGTTTGGCAAGAACACCGCCGTCAGCAATGTCCATATCTTGATCCCGCACGGCCAGATGGTCGGCATCATCGGCCGCTCGGGCGCCGGCAAGTCGACGCTTTTGCGGATGATCAACCGCCTCATCGACCCGAGCCAAGGGTCGATTTTCTTTGACGGCGCCGAAGTTTCCAGCCTGCGCGGCTCGCTGCTCAGGCGTTGGCAGCGCGATTGCGCCATGATCTTCCAGCAATTCAACCTGGTGCCGCGTCTCGACGTGCTGACCAACGTGCTGCTCGGCCGGCTCAATCACCGCTCGACCGTTGTCAATCTGCTCGGTGTCTTCTCCCGCGAGGAACGGGCCGAGGCGATCGCGGCGCTGGAGCGTCTCGACATTGCCCGCACGGCGCTGCAGCCGGCCGGCACCTTGTCCGGCGGCCAGCAGCAGCGCGTCGCGATTGCACGTGCCACGATGCAGCAGCCGAAAGTCATCCTCGCCGACGAGCCGATCGCCTCGCTCGACCCGCTCAATGCCAAGGTGGTGATGGATTCGCTGCAGGACATCAATCTGCGCGAGGGCATCACCGTCGTCACCAATCTGCACACGCTGGATACCGCGCGCACCTATTGCAACCGCATCATCGGCATGGCCGCCGGCAAGGTGGTGTTCGACGGCCCGCCCGAGGACCTCAACCGTGAGGCCGTGCGCACGGTCTATGGCGCCGACAGCAATGGCGGCGAAATCTCCGAGGCCATCACCTCGACCAGCGTGATCATCAAGCAAAAAATCGCCGCATCCGCCGGACCGCTCGAGCCCGCATTTCCCGGCTACTAGGCCCACGATCCGGCAAGTGGATACCGGTATACGAATATACGAAAGCAGAATGAGCGCCTGGCGCTGTCAAAATTCGAACGCTGCCGGCGCGATGCCGGAACCAACAGGAGAGACGCGAAATGTTTAGAAAGATACTTTTCGGTGCCGTTTCCATCCTCGCCATGGCGGTGGGCGCGGTTCAGGCTCAGGGCCTGAAGGAGTTCCGCGTCGGCATTCTGGGCGGCGAGAACGAAGCCGACCGTCTGCGCAATTACCAGTGCTTCGCCGATCACATCAAGGACGTCCTCGGCGTCGAGAAAGTTTCGCTGTTCCCGGCCGCCGACTACGATGGCGTCATCCAGGGCTTGCTCGGCGGCACACTTGACTTTGCCGAGCTGGGCGCTTCCGCCTACGCCAAGGTCTATCTCGAAAACAAGGACGCGGTTGAACCGATCCTGACGACGATCCAGACCGACGGTTCGACCGGCTACCGTGCGGTCATGGTCGCCCGCGCTGATTCCGGCATCAAGACGCTCGCCGACATGAAGGGCAAGAAACTCGGTTTCGCCGATCCCGATTCGACTTCCGGTTACCTGATCCCGGTCACGTCACTGCCCAAGGACATCGGCATGGATGTGAAGAGCTACTTCGCGTCGACCGGTTTCGGTGGCGGCCATGAACAGCTTGTCCTTGAAGTCTTGAAGGGTACGTTCGATGCCGGCACCACCTGGGCCTCCGGTGTCGGCGACTTCAACGACGGCTACAGCTCGGGCAACCTGCGCAAGATGGTCGACAAGGGCGTCCTCAAAATGGACGACCTTGTCGAATTGTGGCAGTCGCCGCTGATCCCGAACGGCCCGCTGGTCGTGCGTACGTCGATCGACGCCGGCGCCAAGCAGAAGATCACCGATTTCCTGACCAAGCTTCCGGAAACCGATCCGGCCTGTTTCTCGGCGATACAAGGCGGCGATTACAAGGGCTATTCACCGGTCACCCCAGAGTTCTATCAGCCGATCATCGACGCCCGCAAGGCGAAGATCGGCTCGTAAGCAAACTGCCACAACGCCGCCGGGGCCATGCGCCGCCGGCGGCGTTGCCGCATCAGGGGCCGGGGATCTATCGATGAGTGCGACCGACGTTTACCGTGTGCCTGCGCTTTCACCGGAGGGAGCCACTGTCGAGCGGCACTGGCGCGACCTCGCCGCCCGCCGGCGCCTTTACACGATCGGAGGCCTGGTTTTCCTGCTTCTTGCACTCTCTGGCTCGCTCTGGTTCGCAAACGAAACCAACGCCGGAAAGTTCTTCGACCGCCTTCCCCACGTCGCCGACTTTTTCGGCGAGTTGAAGCCGCGCGACTGGTTCGAGCCGGTGCGCGCGCTGTTCGACCTGCCATCCCCTTACGACGAAGGCAGCCTCGAGTTCGACTACCCAGAAGGCCGGGTCTACCTGACCCAAAGCATCTACATTCCGGAGTATTTCCACCGGATGATCGAGACGCTGAACATGGCCCTGTTTTCAACCTTGGTGGGCTCCACATTCGGTTTCCTGCTCTGCTTCCTCGCTGCGAGCAATATCACGGCCAACCGCTGGCTCCGTTTCGTCACGCGCCGCTTCCTTGAAATCGTCCGCGCCTTTCCGGAAATCGTCATTGCCGGCTTTTTTCTGGCAATCTTCTCGCTTGGACCCATTCCGGCGATCATTGCGGTCAGCATCCATACCATCGGCGCGCTCGGGAAAATGTTCTTCGAAGTGGTCGAGAATGCCGACATGAAACCTGAAGAAGGCTTGCGCGCCGTTGGCGCCAATTGGGTCGAACGGGTGTGGTTCGGCATCGTGCCTCAGGTTCTGCCCAACTTCATGAGCTATTCCTGCTCCGCTTCGAGATCAATGTGCGCGCTTCGACCATTCTCGGCGCCGTCGGTGCCGGCGGCATCGGCGAATCGCTGCGCCTTTCGATCGGCCGAGGCCATGAGGCCAAGACGATTGCCATCGTCTTTCTGCTGTTCTGCACGATTGTCGCCGTCGACCAGTTTTCGGTATGGCTGAGACATCGTCTTGTCGGCCGGCAAGCGTTCGCATACGGGCGCGGAGAGTAATGCGATGAACGCCGACGCCATCAACGACATCGCCACTCGCCATCCGGATGCGTTCCGGCGATCCCTATGGAAGCGCTATGCCGCCCCGATCGGCATCCTTCTTTGCATTCTCTACACCTTTTACTGTTCATGGTCTTCTCGATCGGCACCGTTCTCGAAAAGGCGAACTGGAACCTTGCCGGCGCTGATCTCGCCGACTGGGTGTCCTACGAAATCCGGCCCGACATCGAGTTCAAGGACAATTATCTGACGATCGACTACTCCCGCTTTTCCAATCTGGGGTCCAATCCAGATCCCGACTGGGTGACCAAGCAGGTGGCGGTGATCGAGCGGCGGGTCGACGCAGCGCCAGCACCGGCGATCGCGACCAACAAGTCGTCGCAGGATTCGTTCATGGCGCCTGGGGCGCCAACCGCCGAGAAGCCGGCCGCCCCGTCGGACCAATCCGCCCCGGCTGCGCCTGAAACGGTGCGCGAAAACGCCGTCGTAGCGGCGACCGTCACCCTTGGCAATGCCGGATCGCCATCACGCCAAACCTCGTCGCCGTGACGCGCGGCACCGAAAGCGTCATCTTCGATATTGCCAGGGACAGTTCTGTCACGCCGCGCACGCCGCTGCCCGACTGGATCGAGCAACGCAGGCCAGGCTCGACAGCCTACGTCTCGTTCGGCTTTCTCGGCCGCGCCGAGGTGCAAGATGACGAAGTGGTTGCCTGGCGACGTTTCTTCGGTTGGGCCAATTTCGTGTTCGACACGAATTCGCCATTCTGGGGAAAGCCGTTCGGCGAAGTCGCTTCACTGATCGTTTCCGGGGCACGCATCGACCCGTCGCGGTCAAACGCAGCGCTCGCCTGGGACAACGTCCTCAACAACGCCGAGTGGCAGCATGGCGACGTGTGGCTGAAACTCTTGCAAACCATCGTCATGGCTTTTGTCGGCACGGTGCTGGCCTCGATCGTCGCCTTTCCGCTCGCCTTCCTGGCTGCGCGCAACGTCACGCCGAGCCGGATAGCCAACCAGCTAACAAAGCGCTTCTTCGATTTCCTGCGCTCGGTCGACATGCTGATCTGGGCGCTGTTCTTCACGCGCGGCTTCGGTCCGGGACCGCTGGCCGGCATGTCGGCGATCTTCTTCACCGACACCGGAACCTTGGGCAAACTCTATTCCGAGGCGCTGGAAAACATCGACGACAAGCAGCGCGAGGGCATCCGCTCGGTTGGCGCCACGCCGGCAATGGTGCAGCGCTATGGCGTGCTGCCCCAGGTTCTGCCGGTATTCCTTAGCCAATCCCTCTATTTCTGGGAATCGAACACGCGGTCAGCGACGATCATAGGCGCTGTCGGCGCCGGCGGCATCGGCCTGAAATTGTGGGAGGCGATGCGCACCAACACCAATTGGGCCAATGTTTTCTATATGGTTCTGCTGATCCTGCTTGTGGTTTTTGTCTTCGACAACATTTCCAGTTTTCTCCGCCGCAAACTGATGGGGATAGTCGCAGACGGCAACGATGAGCGGCGCGGGCGCGCACCAACTGGCTTGCCGCCGGCGGCTCAGATCGCCTGACAGGAAACTCGGCTGCGTGCTAAGCGCCAGCCCTCTTCCAGCCGCTCTTGATGTGCTTGTAGCCGTCGCGGTAGACGGCTTCCGGACTTTCCGAAAAGTCGCGCCAGACCTTGGTTGCCGCCGCCAAATCCTTCAGCGAGCGGCCGAAGGCCTCGATCGTCAGCCAATCGTCATAGCCGCTCTTGCGGATCGCCGAAAACGTCTCTTGCCACGGAATGTGGCCGCGCCCAGGCACGCCGCGATCATTCTCCGAAATATGGATATGGACGACGTTCCTGCGGTTGCGCGTGTAGGCGCCGATTGGGTCGGCTTCCTCTATATTGGCGTGGAAGGTGTCGTACATCGCCTTGATGTGCGGCCGGTCGATCGCGTCGATATGCTCCGACAGATCGTCCATCGTGTTGAGCAGATAGCATTCGAAGCGGTTGAGCGCCTCCAACCCGATGGTGACGTTCTTCTTGCCGGCATAGTCGCCGATGGCCCGCTGCGAGGCGACCGAGCGCTTCTTCTCCGCCGCCGTCGGCCCGCTGCCGGAAAAGGCGCCGAGCGTCGAATGCAGCGGGCCGCTCAACGTTTTTGCGCCGAGCGCAGCCGAGCAGTCGATCGCCCATTTCATATAGTCGATGCCGGCCTTGCGCGTTGAGCCATCGGCCGAGATCAAGTTCATCGCCGGATCGCCCATCGCTGAAACGGCGGTGCGCTCCAGCCCGATGCGATCAAGCAGCGCGCCGAGCTTTTTGTAATCGTCCGGGGTGCCTGAAAAGACCGGTATCTCGACGCCATCGAAACCGGTCGCCTTGATATCCCGGAGCAATGGCTCGTGTTTCTTCGACACGGCCGTCGTCCACAAAAACATGCACATGCCGATTTTCATCGACGCCCCCTCCCCCCTGAGTTCCGGTTGTTATTCTTTAGAGCTTCGTCCACGCCCCATTCTTCTTCGACGACTTCACGCAGGCTTCAATGAAGGCCATGCCTTCAACACCGTCCTGGATGGTAGGGAAGATGACATCCTTAGCCGGCTTGCCGCCTTTGCGGCGCGCTGCGCGGATGGCGCGGGCCGCCTCCTGATAGATGTTGGCGAAGCCTTCGAGATAGCCTTCCGGATGGCCTGACGGAACGCGACTGACGCGCCCGGCGACGGGCAGCGCGCCGGCGCCATTACGGGTGATCAACTGCTTCGGCTGGCCGAACGGCGTGTACCAGAGATAGTTCGGGTCGGCCTGCCCCCATTCGAGCCCGCCTTTCGAGCCGTATATGCGCAGCTTCAGCCCGTTCTCGTGGCCGGGCGCCACCTGGCTCGCCCAGATCATGCCCTTGGCCGGATGCGACTTGCCGACCGGCTTGAAGCGCAGCATGACGTTGATATTGTCATCGAGTTGCCGCCCCGGCACGAAGGCGTCGAGATCTGCGGAAAGCGAATCGAGCTCCAGCCCGCAGACGAAGCGTGCGAGATTGTAGGCATGCGTGCCGATGTCGCCCAGCGCACCGCCGGCACCAGCCTGCTTGGGGTCGGAGCGCCACGCCGCCTGCTTCTGGCCGGTAGCGGCGAGGTCCTCGGTCAGCCAGTCCTGCGGATATTCCGACTGCACGATGCGAATGTCGCCGAGTTGCCCCTTGGCCACCATCTCGCGCGCCTGCCGCACCATCGGATAGGCGGTGTAGTTGTGGGTGAGGACAAACACCTTGCCGGTCTTTTCGACCAGTGCCGCCAGCTTCTTCGCTTCCGCCAACGTCGTCGCCAGCGGCTTGTCGCAGATGACGTGGATGCCGGCTTCGAGAAACGCCTTCGCCGCCGGCACATGCACATTGTTGGGCGTGACGATGGCCACCGCCTCGATGCCGTCCGGCCGCTTCGCCTCGGCCTTGGCCATCTCGGCGAAGGAGCCGTAGCTGCGCGCCGGATCGAGCCCGAGCTCCTCGGCCGATGCCTTGGCACGCGCCGGGTCGGATGACAGGGCACCGGCGACCAGCACGAACTCATTGTCCATGCGCGCCGCGATCCGGTGCACGGCACCGATGAAGGCGCCTTGCCCGCCGCCGACCATGCCGTAGCGGATCGGGCCGCCTCCCGTTTCCGACTTCGATGCGCCGACCATGATTTTCTCCCTCGTTGTTTCTTACCCTCCCCCCTTGCGGGGAGGGTCGACGCGTAGCGTCGGGGTGGGGTCGCCGGGCGTGGAGCTCGGCATGAACCGACCCCACCCGGCCCTTCGGGCCACCCTCCCCTCGAGGGGGAGGGATAGCGGCGCTAGATTCCCATCATGGCGCGCAGCACCTTTTTATCGGTCGCGCCGCCGGCGAAATCGTCGAATGCCTTTTCCGTCACCCTGATGATGTGATGCTGAATGAAGGGAGCGCCTTCGGCCGCGCCGTCCTCCGGATGCTTCAGGCAGCACTCCCATTCCAGCACGGCCCATGAATCGTAGTCATATTGGGCGAGTTTGGAAAAGATGCCGCCGAAATCCACCTGTCCGTCGCCGAGCGAGCGGAAACGCCCGGCCCGGTTTGTCCAGCTCTGATAACCGGAATAGACGCCTTGCCGGCCGGTCGGATTGAACTCGGCATCCTTGGCGTGGAACGCCTTGATCCGCTCGTGATAGATGTCGATGAATTCGAGATAATCGAGTTGCTGCAGCAGGAAATGCGACGGGTCGTAATTGATGTTGCAGCGCTTGTGGCCGCCCACCGCGTCGAGGAACATCTCGAAGGTCGCGCCGTCGAACACGTCCTCGCCTGGATGGATTTCGTAACCGATGTCGACGCCATTGTCCTCATAGACGTCGAGGATCGGCTTCCAGCGTTTTCCCAGTTCAGAAAATGCTTCCTCGATCAATCCCGCCGGCCGTTGCGGCCAAGGATAAAGGTAGGGGAAGGCCAACGCTCCGCAAAACGACACCGACGCCTTGAGCCCGAGATTCTTCGAAGCCTTGGCACCGAACTTCATCTGTTCGACCGCCCATTGCTGCCTGGCCTTCGGGTTGTTGTGTACCGCAGGCGGCGCGAAGCCGTCGAACTGCGCGTCATAAGCCGGATGCACCGCCACCAACTGCCCCTGCAGGTGCGTCGACAGCTCGGCAATCTCGACGCCGGCATCGCTGCAGATGCCCTTCACCTCGTCGCAATAGGCCTGGGAAGACGCCGCTTTCTCGAGGTCGAACAGCCGGCTGTCCCAGGTCGGGATCTGCACGCCCTTGTAGCCCAGCCCGGCCGCCCATTTGGTGATCGAAGGCAGCGAATTGAACGGTGCGGCATCGCCCGCGAACTGCGCCAGAAACAGCCCAGGACCCTTCATTGTCGACGGCATCGGCATCCTCCCTCATTGTCCACGACCAAGCATAGCGCCGATTGAAAGCAGGGCCAGCCTCTTTGGTCTTTTCTCGACAGGCGCTAGAAGGCGCCGTCATTCTGGTATTACCAAATATGGTCATTTGGTCAAGCGGCGCCGCTCGCAACCAGCGCTGCGAAAATCCCCGGATAGCGGGCAAATACGCCAGTTTAATCAAGGAAATAATCATGATCCGGGGCTGCCTTGCAGGATTTCTTGCCGTTCAGATGAAATTGCTGTAGACCTCTTTTCACGCCCAATTGGTAGAACCAGTTTACGACAAATGCTGGAGCACCTTGGGGAGGAATCATGCAACGCAATCTGGTGGAGTGCGTTGCAGGCGATCTGTTACAGGCGAATTCTGGGAAGGACAGACCATGCATCTTTCGACGCACAACTGGATGCGGGCTGAACCGTTGGAGACGACGCTCAAGCGCATCAAGAAATTCGGCTATGAGTCGATCGAAATTTCCGGCGAGCCCGCGCAATACAAGACCAACGAGACGCGCGCGCTCCTGACGGAGCACGGCATCCGCTGCTGGGGGGCGGTGACGTTGATGCTGGGCGAACGCAATCTCGCCGCCAAGGACCAGGGCCAGCGCGAACGTTCGGTGCAATATGTCAAGGACGTGCTGACCATGGTCAGCGAGCTCAACGGTGAGATCATCACGCTCGTTCCCGCCACCGTCGGCAAGGTGGTGCCGGACGGCACCGAAGAAGAAGAATGGAAATGGGTGGTTGACGCCACGAGGGAATGCTTCACCCATGCCAAGAAAGTGGGCGTCAAGATTGCGGTCGAGCCGCTCAACCGCTTCGAGACCTATCTGTTCAACCGCGGCGCCCAGGCGCTGGCGCTGGCCGATGCGGTCAGCCCTGAATGCGGTGTCTGCCTCGACGCCTACCACATCCACATGGAAGAATTTAACGTCTATGACGCCATCCGGCAGGTCGGAAAGCGCCTGTTTGATTTCCACGTCGCCGACAACAACCGCTTCGCCGCCGGCCTCGGACAGATCGACTGGCCGAAGATCGTCGGCACGCTGAAGGAAGTCGGTTACGACGGCGCGCTGACCAACGAGTTCGTCGCCCCTGTCGACCGCACGCCGGCCGCTCCCTATCCCGACATGGTCGAACGCAATCCGGTCGACATCTCGCCGGAGCAGCTCAAGTTCATTCAGGACCATGGTTCCAGCGTGCTGACGGAAAAGTTCTACACCGATCAAATGCGCATCAACGCCGAAACGCTGCTGCCGCTGATCAAGTAGTCGATCCGTTTGGGAATGAGCCTTCCGCCCTGACCGGCGGCAGGGCCGGGGAAGAACATGCGCATCAAGACGGTCCAAGCCTGGTGGGTCCGCATACCGATCGACGCAGCGAAGCAGCATCGCAGCGACTTCGGTCAGGTGACGACGTTTGACGCCGCCATCCTGCGCATCGAGACCGACGACGGGCTGGTCGGCTGGGGCGAAGGCAAGAATGCTGCCGGCAGCACCGGCAGCTATGGCGCGCTCGTCCACATGCTGAACCACGAGGTCGGCCCGCAGCTGATCGGCTGCGATCCGGCCGACATCGGGGTGATCTGGGAGATGCTCTACAATGGCGTGCGCCACGACAGTGCCGCGCAAAACGGCCACGCCATGCCGCAACTGGCGCGGCGCGGCATCAGCGTCGCTGCGATCAGCGCCGTCGACATCGCGTTGTGGGATATTCTGGGCAAGTCGCAGGGGGTTCCAGTCTGGCGGCTGCTCGGCGGCCGCAAGCTCGACCGCATGCCCGCCTATGCTTCCGGCGGCTGGGCCTCCACCGAGGCGATCGGCGACCAGTTGAAATCCTATATCGCCAAGGGCGGCTTCAAGGCACTTAAGATGCGGATCGGCGCGATGGACGGCGCTCCGCACGTTTCCGCCGCCCGCGTGCGCGCCGCCAGACAGGCGCTCGGCCCTGAAGTCGACCTGATGGTCGATGCCCATGGCACCTATACGGTGGCGGAAGCCAAACGCTTCATCCATCTCGCTGGCGATCTCGATCTGGCCTGGTTCGAGGAGCCGGTCATCGCCGACGATAAGCCTGGGATGGCCGAAGTGCGGGCGTCCGGCTCCATCCCGATCGCCACCGGCGAAAGCGAGGCGACGCGCTATGCTTTCCGCGACCTCGCCACGCTCAAGGCCGCCGATATCTTCCAGCCTGACCCCGCCTTCTGCGGCGGCATCAGCGAAGCGATGAAGATCGGCACCATCGCCAGCGCCTTCAATCTGCGCTTCGCGCCGCATTTGTGGGCCGGCGCCCCCTGCTTCTTCGCCGGGCTGCATGTCTGCGCTGCTTCGCCGGCTAGCTTTACCGTCGAATATTCGCTTGGCGCCAACCCGATGATCCACGATCTGATCGAGGAGACTGTCGAAGCAAAGGACGGTATGATAGCGATCCCCGAGAAGCCCGGACTGGGATTCACCCTTTCGGAACGGTTCCTGGAGGCGCACGCGCTACGCGGCTGATCATGAAAGAAAAGAACCTTCTCGCGGAACTCGCCGCCTATCTGTTCTCCCACTCCGATAAGGCGACGGGCCGAACGCCGTCTGAGCGTGAACTGGCGGAGCATTTCGCCGTCAGCCGCGGCCAGATCCGCGAGGCGCTGGCCATCCTCGAAGCCATGCGCATCGTCGAGCGCAGGGCAAAATCCGGCATCTACATCGACACCAAGCAGGCCAGCGTCGAGGCGATGGCGCTTTTTGCCAGGGCCGGCCTGCCGCTCGATCCGATCCAGATCTATGAGACGGTCGAGTTGCGCAAGATCCATGAGATCAAGGCCGCCGAGCTTGCCTGTTCACGTGCCACCGAGGAAAATTTCGAGCGGCTGCGCGAAATCCTGAAGGCTTCGGAAGAGCGCATTGCGGCGGGCGAGGGTCTCGCCAAGGAGGATCGCGAATTTCACCTTGAGATCGTGCGCGCAACCAAGAACAGCGTTTTTCACAACATATGCAGCGTCTATTACATGATGGGCGAGCAACGCCTGCCGATCTATTTCAACGATCCCGAACGCAGCGTGCGCTCGCATGCCGAGCACATCCAGATCTACGAGGCGCTGCTGCGCCGCGACGGCAACCTCGCCCAGGCGCTGATGAGCGCCCATCTGCAAGGCGCGGAAAGCTACTGGAAAGGCCTAATCGAGGGCGGCGGGGCAGAACCTCACAGCCCAGCGCTCGAACAGGTCTGATATGCCTAAACTCTTGACGACACACACGCTGCACCCGCGCGCCTCCGCCATGCTGACTGGTGCCGGCGAACTCGTCGTCGCCTCCGCCCTCGATGCGGACACGTTGGCGACTGAAGCGAGGGACGCCGATATCATCATCGTTCGCGCGCCACTGCCATCAGCGCTTTTCGAAGGGGCGACGAAGCTCCGGGCCGCGATCCGCCACGGCGCCGGGCTCGACATGGTCCCGATGGAAGCGGCCACTGCAGCCGGCGTGCTGGTGGCAAACGTGCCGGCGGTTAATGCGCGGTCGGTCGCCGAATACGTGATGTTCGCGGCCCTGGCACTGCTGCGGCGCTTCCGCATGGTGGACCGCGACTTGCGGGCGAAGGGCTGGCTGGCCGGCCGCGACCACACCATTCTCGCCAGCGAGCTCGCCGGCAAGACGATCGGCATTGTCGGCTTCGGCGCCATTGGACAGGCAGTCGGCCATATCGCGGCGCATGGTTTCGACCTGAACGTGGTGGCGACGACGCGCAGCATGAGGCCGGCGCCGGACAGGGTCGGCTTCCTGTCGATCGACGCACTGGTCGAGCAGAGCGACATCATCGTTCTGTGCTGTCCGCTGACAGCGGAGACGCGCGGCCTGATCAACCGCGGGCGCATCGGCCGAATGAAGCCCCATGCGCTGCTGATCAATATTTCGCGCGGGCCGGTGATTGACGACGACGCGCTGATCGAAGCGCTGCAGAATGACCGTATCGGCGGTGCCGCGCTCGATGTCTTTGCGACGCAGCCGCTACCGCCCAATCACCCCTATTTCGGCTTCGACAATGTCATTGTCACGCCGCATATGGCCGGCATCACCGAGCAGTCGATGATGCGCATGGGCGTCGGTTCGGCTGATGAAACCCTGCTGGTGCTGGCCAACAAATTGCCGGTCAACCTGCGCAATCCCGAAGTGGTCGAGCACTACCGGCGGCGGTTCCCGGCCGACGCGTAACGCCGTCGCCGTATCGCCCAATTTCTGCACGACGCTGCACCCCATGCTCGTTTTTCGCCGCACGCCGCTGCTCGTTGCGATCGTTTCGATCTGCGTCCTGCACTCGGTCGCTGCGGCCGAGAGCAGTTATGTCTATTGCGCAACGGCCTGCGGTGCGTGATGGCGCCCTGTCCGTCGAACAGCGCGCTCGATCTTGCCACGGGCAAGGTCATCAAGGGCGTGTCGATCGACATCGAGGAATTGCCGCAGCAGGACAAGGCGCTCGATCTTGCGGACAAGCTCTACGCCGGCAAGGTCGTCGTTGTTGGCTCCATCGAGAACCGAACCCAGACCCTCAACGGCAAGCAATACACTCTGCGATGGCTGGTCGCGACCGGTATCGAACGCGCGTCCACGGACAAGGAACGCGGCCACTGTTCGTCGCAATAACGTTCACATCTTCAGCGGCCAAGCAGTGCCTCGACTTCCGCCGCGATGCGCAGCAGACGGTGGTCGTCGCCGTTGCGCGCCACCAGCATCAGCCCGACCGGGCGCGCCATTCCCGGCATCGGCAGCGAGATCGCGCAGAGGTCGAACTGGTTGGCGACCTGCGTGTTGCGCAGCAGAAGGCCTTCCGTGCGCTCACACAGAGCTTCGTCGCTGGTCATCGACACGATGGTCGGCGCGGTGACCGGCGTGGTCGGCAGGGCCAGCACATCGACGGACGCCAGCCGCTCGTCCATGGCGGCGACAAGCGCCCTGCGGCGGCGGATTGCCCTTATATAGGCCGTGGCCGGAACGGCGGCGGCGCGCGACAACGGCTCGCTCACCCGCGGATCGACCGGCGTCGTCGGACCTGTCGCCAGCCAATCTGCATGGACCGCGGCGCCCTCCATTGCCGCGATCGAGGCCCGACTGGTTGCCGCGCGCAAATCGGCAAGGAGGTCATCGATGGACAGATCAGCGAGCCGTGCACCGGCGAGTTCCAGCTTGCGAGCACATCGCTCGAACGCCGCCGCGACCTCTTCTTCGGTATCCTCGAAGAGCACGCCGTGGGGAACGCCGATGCGCAGTCCGGCAAACGGAAGCGGAACCAGAGCCACAGGCTGCTCGCCCGCCATCACCGCATCGGCTGCCGCACATTCGGCGACGGTGCGCGCAAGCGGGCCGATAGAGTCGAGCGTGTCGGACAGCGGGAAGACGCCATCGCGCGGTACCCGCCGCGCCGTCGGCTTGAAGCCGACGACACCGTTCAGCGCCGCCGGAATACGCACCGAGCCGCCGGTGTCGGAACCGATCGAGATCTCGCTCGTGCCTTCGGCAACGGAAACACCGGCGCCGGAGGATGAACCACCCGCGATCCGGCCGGCGTCGGTCGCATTGCCGGGCGTGCCATAATGCGGGTTGACGCCGATTGCGGTGAAGGCGAATTCGGTCATGTTGGTCTTGCCGAAGATCACCGCGCCCGCTTGCCGCAGCCGCCGCACGATGACGGCATCCCGCAGCGCCGGCGCCGCGATGCTGAGCAACAATGAACCGGCCGTGGTCGGCTCGCCGGCGACATCGAACAGGTCCTCGATCGACAGAATTGTTCCGTCGAGCGGCCCGAGCGTCACGCCGGCTCTGCGCCTGGCATCGGCGGCGTCGGCTGCTGCTCGTGCGGCTTCCGGATAGAGTTTTACGAACACGCTTTCATTGTCGGCGCGGACGGCGAGACGCGAAAGGACGGCTTCGAGGCGGTCGCGGGCTGATTGCATGGCACAGTCTACTTTTTTATTGTCGCCCGAACAGCCCAGCCCACTGACGTCGATGGCTCTAGCGATAGCCAGTCACATCGGCTGGTTTGCCGGCGTCCTGAACCTCGGGAACGTAGCGCCACGCGTCAGGCCGCGAGCCGTCGAGATCGGTAAAGCCGTAGACCTGCGCCAGCCCGCCACTCGACAGCGACTGTCCGTTCCAGCGCGAACGGTCCGGGTCCGCCGCAAGCGCCGCCACTGCGCGCCCGATAAAGCGCGGGGTCTCGGAAATGACGAAATGCGGCACTTTTGCTGTCGCATCACGCCAGCTGTCCTCGGTCACCCCGAAAGCTTCCAACATCATTTCCGAACGCAGCCAGCCGGGTGTCAGCGAAATCGAGGTGGCGCCGTGCGGGGCGAGGTCCTTGGCATGGGCCCAGGCCATACGGGTCACCGACACTTTGGCGAGGTCATAGAACGGCGAGAGCCGATAATGCTCGGCATTATACTCCGCGGTGCCGTCGGTGACTTCGACCAGCAGGCCGCCCGGGCGCTCGATCAGAAGCGGCAGCGCGTAATGCGCGGTGATCAGATGCGCGTCAATGCCCAGCCGCAACATGCGCAAACCATTCGTGAGATCATGTTCCCAGACCGGCTTGTTCCATTCGAACAGTTTCTCGCCGCCCCAAATGTCGTTGACCAGCACATCGAGGCGGCCCTGCTCGGCACGTATCCGGTCGACCAGCTTGCGCACGTCTTCGGCAACCAGATGGTCGACTTGCACAGCGATGCCATGGCCGCCTTGCGCTGAAACAAGCTCCGCCGTTTCCTCGATGGTTTCCGGGCGGGCGTATTCGGTCTGATGCGCGCGTGTCGTCCGCCCGGTGACGTAGACCGTCGCGCCCGCGGCACCCAGTTCGACAGCAATGCCTCTCCCCGCACCGCGCGTGGCGCCAGCGACCAAAGCGACCTTTCCCTCAAGCGTCATTGAACCTCCCCAGACTCTGACCAACCAATGCTTTGACCAACCAATGCTGGCCTTCTTCAAAGTTAAGATATATAAATGATCATTCGGTTATAAATGGATGTCAAGATGCCTCGGCAAAAAACGCAATCCGACGAGGACGTGCTGGAAGCGGCGCACCGGCTGATCCACAGGCATGGCCCGGAGAGCCTCACATTTGAACGGCTGTCCAAAACTTGCGGGCTCTCCGGCTCGACCCTGGTGCAGCGTTTCAAGAACAAGGCCACGCTCAGGCAAAGAACCTTGCTGCAGGCATGGGACAGGCTGGACGCGAAGACGACAACGCTCGCAGAAGCGACACCGAGGACCCCTGCTGGCGCGATCGAATTGCTGGTGGCGCTGTCACGCGACTATGGCGGCATCGAATCCTATGCCGAGGGCCTGCTCGTCCTGCGCGAAGATCTGCGCGATCCGGTGCTTCGCGCGCGGGGGGCGTCGTGGAAGGCATCCCTGTGCAACATCCTCGACTCTTGCTTTGCCTCTGTCGTCGACACGCCGTTGGACATCGGCCTGCTGATGGCATCGCACTGGCAAGGTTCGCTGCTTTGGTGGAGTTTCGACCCGAAAGTCGAAGTTGCATCCTACGTCGAAGACAGTCTGGGCCTTTTCGTCGCCGCAATCGCCACGGCCCGAAAACAATAACCGATTTTCGGGCCATTTCTTGGAGGCCTCCCACGTGGGACGCACCTACGGATGGCTTAGGTTGCGCTCCTCGGGCCGAGCAGGAACGCCGCCAAGGCCGCCAGCAAGGTCGCGATCCCGCAATAGGCGAAAGCACTGGCAACGCCGGCATTGTCGACCAGCAGGCCGCCGAAAACGGCGCCCAGCGCGATGGCCACCTGGAAGGTGGCGACCATCAGTCCGCCGGCGCTTTCAGCCTGATCGGGAGCGGCTCGCACCAGCCAGGTTTGCAGCCCGACCGGCACCGCGCCGAAGGCAAAGCCCCAGGCGGCTACCGCTATCGCCGCCACCACGGGCGAGGCGCCGATGGTCAGCAGCAAGAGCGCCGCCACCGCAATCAGCAGAGGCGCCAGACCGACGGCGGTCTTGAGGCTGCGCTCGGCCATGAATCCGCCGGCAAAATTGCCGAAGAAGCCGCCGATGCCGTAGGCGAGCAGCACCAGCGAGATCGTCTCGATGTCCAGCGCGGGCACCTTCTCGAGAAACGGCCGGACATAGGTGAAGCCGGCAAAGTGTCCCGAGGCGACCAGCAGGACCACCAGAAGCGCAACCCTGATCATCGGCCGCTTCATCACCTCCAGCAAGGTCCGAACACTTGCCACGCCCGCCGGCGGCAGCTTCGGAAGGGTGGCGATCTGCACGAGCAGCGCCAGGGCGCCGACAACAGCCGCGATCATGAAGGCCGTTCGCCATCCCCAGATGTCGCCGACATAAGCACCAACCGGGGCGGCGCAGACGGTCGCCACCGAAACGCCGGTGAGAATGATCGACATGGCGCGCGGCATCAGCCGCATCGGAACAAGCCGCATCGCCATGGCCGCCGACATCGACCAGAAGCCGCCGAGGCTGACCCCGAGCATGATGCGAGCGATCAGAAGAACGGGAAGCGACGAGGCAAACGCCGCCAGGAGGTTCGACAGGATCAGGAGCACCGTCAGTCCCCACATGACCAGCCGGCGGTCCAGCCGTTTGGTGACGATGGCCATGGTCGGAGCGGCTATCGCGCCGACAACGGCCGGCGCTGTCACAGCTTGGCCGGCAGTGCCTTCGGTCACACCGAGATCCTGCGCCAGCGGCGTCAGCAGACTGGCAGGCAGGAATTCTGCGGTCACCAGCCCAAACACACCAAGCGCAAGGGATACGACCGCCCCCCACGCCGGCTCGGCTCGTTCGTCGGTTTCCGCGGGATCAAGAACGGCGTCCATGACGCTTGTCGCGGGTTCGGTCATGATGGAATCTCCGATCTGGTTGCAGCGCAGCATTTGGCTGCAATGCAACATAGGGAGTGACCGCCTGGAGTTTCCATGCTAGAAACACCATCATGCTTGACTATTCGTCCAAAGTTCCGATCACCGGCGATCCGCTGACAGACATATTGCGCGGGTTACGGCTCGACGGCGTCGAATACGGCCGCTGTGAAATGCAGGAGCCCTGGGGCCTCCAGTTTCCGGCCCAGACAGCGGCGCGGTTTCATTTCATCGGCCGCAAGGGATGCTGGCTGCTGCAGCCCTCCGGCGAATGGGTGGAGCTCAAGGCGGGCGACGCGGTGCTTCTGCCGCGCGGTGCAGCACACGTCCTGGCGAGCGAGCCGGGTATCGAGGCTTCGCCGATCCAGGGCTACAAGGTCGCCGAGGTCTGCAAGGACGTTTACTGCATGTCCAATGAAGGTCGCCGGCCGGGGACGTTGCTGTTTTTCGGCAGCATGTATTTCAATCTCGACGGTTTGCACCCATTGCTCGGCATGATGCCGGACGTGATGCGCACGCACGAGTTGGAAGCCTATGAACCCGGCATCCCGCATTTATTGGAGGCCATGGCGCGCGAAGTGACGATGGAGCGTGTCGGCTCCGGCGGCATTCTGGCACGGCTTGCCGACGTGCTCGCCGCCACCGTCATCCGGTCATGGGTCGAGCGCGGCTGCGGCGACTCGTCCGGATGGATCGCGGCGGTGAGAGATCGGGAGATTGGACGCGTGCTGGCCGCGATCCACCTCGAACCGGACCGCGATTGGACCGTGGAAACGCTCGCCAGGATGATGGGCGCCTCGCGATCGGGTTTCGCGGAACGCTTCGCGACGATCGTCGGCGAAACTCCGGCCAGATATGTCACCCAGGTGAGGATGCACCAGGCACGACAATGGCTGGTCCGCGACCGGTTGAAGATTTCCGTCGTCGCCGCGCGCCTGGGTTATGAATCCGATGCGTCCTTCAGTCGGGCGTTCAAGCGCGTCATCGGATCGGCTCCCAGCCATTTCCGGGCCGAGGAACAGGCTGAGCCCCGTCAAGCCGGCTAAGCCTGGCCAGGGGCTTCAAGCCGCTTAGCATCTCCCCGCCCAACAGACGTGCTTTAGAGCAATTCCAGGAAAAGTGTGAAGCGGTTTTCCCGGGAAAAGCGCTTAGCGCTTTCCCTGGAACTGCGCAAAAACAAAGAGATAGAGCGGTTCGGCGTTTCCGTGAAACGATGAACCGCTCTAGCTGTGACGGAGGCTTATTCCGCTAGCCTTGTCGAACAGCACCACCTTGTCCGGATCCCAGGCAAAGCGCACCGGCTGCTCGATCTCGACATCGGTTCTGGCCGGCACCGTGGCCCGCAGCATGGCATCTCCGACCCGCAGCGTCAGGATCTTTTCGACGCCATGGTTCTCGACATCGTGGACGCGCGCTTCCACCGGCGCCCCGCTCTCGAGATAGACATCCTCAGGACGAATACCGAAGACGCGCGGGCGACCGTCGGTCGCACCGCTCGTCTTGGCCCCCCCCGTAAAAGGCAGTTCGAAATTCAACGGTGCCATCACCGCGCGGCCGTTGACGAGCTTGCCGTCCATGAGGTTCATCGGCGGCGAGCCGACGAAGCTCGCCACATAGGTGTCGCGCGGATTGTTGTAGATCTCATACGGCGTGCCGGTCTGGACGATGCGGCCATGGTTGAGCACGCCGACCTTGTCGCCCATCGACATCGCCTCGATCTGGTCGTGCGTCACGAACAGGAAGGTCTGACCAAGGTTCATTTGGATGTTCTTCAACTCGGTGCGCAGCGCCTCGCGCAGCTTGGCATCGAGCGCCGAAAGGGGCTCATCCATCAGGAATACGCGGGGCTTCCTGACGATGGCGCGACCAATCGAGACGCGCTGCATCTCGCCGCCGGAGAGGCGATCCGTCTTGCGGTCAAGCAGATGCTCGATGCGCAAGGTCTTGGCAACGCGGTCGACGCGCGTCTTGATCTCGTCGGGCTCGATGCGGCGGATTTTTGGCTTCAGTGGGAATTCGAGGTTTTCGCGCACCGTGTAGCGCGGATAAAGCGAATATTGCTGCAGAACCAGCGCCACGTCGCGCTCGGCCGCACCCCAGTCAGCGACATCAGCGCCGTCGATGAATATCTGCCCCTCGTCCGGCTTTTCCAGGCCGGCGATCATACGCAGCGTCGTCGTCTTGCCGGCGCCGGTCTCGCCGAGCAGCACGAAGAACTCGCCGTCGGCGATGTCGAGATTGAGCCCGGTCAATGCGGTGTGGTTGCCGAATGACTTCGAGATGTTCTTGAGCTGGATATGAGCCATCAGAGTCTCACCCCCAGCGAATTGCCGCTTGTCGTGTCGAAGAAGTGCGCCTGCGCCGGGTCGAGCTTGGCGAAGACCTGGACGCCGGGCTTGCCGACGAAACCGGAACGGGTGCGGGCGCGCAACATCTGTGCCCCAACCTTGAGGTCGACAATGTCGTAGGAGCCAAGCGGTTCGATGATGTGCGCCTCGACCGGCAGATAACCGTCCGCCGCCTCGCGCGAGACCATCACTCCTTCGGGGCGGATGCCGAGCGCAAGGCGGTCCTGCCCGACGTTCGCGGCGCCGAGCTGGCCGAGCAGTTCGGCCGGGAAAAGGAAGCCTTCCGCGGCCCCGTCGACGGTGACCCTGGCGCCGGAGCCGTTCATCGTCACCGCCGCGTTGGCGACGTTCATCACAGGCGAGCCGACGAATTGCGCGACGAACAAATTGGCCGGGTGCGTATACACTTCCGATGGGCTGCCTACCTGTTGCAGAACGCCCTCATGCATGATGACGATTCGGTCGGCTAGGCTCATCGCCTCGATCTGGTCGTGGGTGACGTAGATGGTGGTCGAGCCCTGCTTGATGTGCAACCGCTTGATCTCCGCGCGCATCTCCTCGCGCAGCTTGGCGTCGAGCGCACCGATCGGCTCGTCCATCAGCATCGCTTTCGGCCGCCGCACCAGCGCCCGGCCAATCGCCACGCGCTGCATGTCGCCACCCGACAGCGCCGACGGCTTCTTGCCGAGCAGGTCGGTGATCTGCAGCACTTTGGCGACCGAGCGCACCTCGCCGTCGATCTCCGCCTTGCTCTTGCGCATGGCGCGCAACGGAAAAGCGATGTTCTCGTAGACGCTCATATGCGGATAGAGGGAGAACGATTGGAACACCATGGCGATGTCGCGGTCGGCAGCCTTGAGATGCTGGACCGGCTTGCCGTCGATGAGAACATCGCCGCCGTCGATCGTCTCCAGCCCGGCGATGGCGCGAAGCGTCGTCGTCTTGCCGCAGCCCGACTGTCCGAGCAGCACGATGAACTCGTTGTCGTCGATCTTGAGATTGAGGTCCTTGATGACCTGAACGGCGCCAAAGAATTTCTGGACGCCACGAAGCTCGATCTGGGTCATGCGTGACCTTCTTTTTCCGGGGTGCCGGTCGCCTGCGGCTTCTGTCTTGGACCGACCCAGCCGGTGATCATGAACGTCAGCAGCCCGACGATGATGATCGTCAGCCCGTAGCGGTGCAGAAAGAGATTCCACGGCTGGCAGAGCGCGATGATGCCGCACACCATCACGATCTCGGCCGTGCGCTGGATTGTAGCATGGCGGATCATTTGCGGATCGCTCCGAAGGACATGCCGCGCAAGAGGTGGTTGCGGAGCAGGAAGGTGAAAATCGCGACAGGCAGCAGGAACAGGAAGGTTCCGGCGGCAATCACCGTCCAGTCCGGCAGGCCGGAACCGACCTGGCTGGGGATGAAGGGCGGTGCCGTCTGGGCGCGGCGGTTGGTCATGATCAGCGCGAAGGCATATTCGTTCCACGCCGTGATGAAGCAGAACACGGCGGTCGCGGCGATGCCGGTGGCCGCCTCGGGCAGCACGATCTTGAAGAAGGCCTCCATGCGCGTATAGCCGTCGACCAGCGCCGCCTCCTCGTACTCCTTCGGAATCTCGTCCATGAACCCCTTCATCAGCCATACAGAGAAGCTGAGGTTGAAGGCGGTGTAGAGGATGATCAGGCCCCAATGCGTGTCGTTGAGGCCGACGACCCGATACATCAGGAACATCGGAATCGCCACCACCACCGGCGGCAGCATGCGCGTCGACAGGATGAAGAAGAGCAGGTCCTGTTCCCCTTTTATCTTGAAGCGCGAGAACCCGTAAGCGGTGAAGGTGCCCATGCCGACGGCCAGGACGGTCGAGGTGATGGCGACGATCAGCGAGTTCATGAAGCGGCTCGGATAACCCGACCACTGCACCTCGCCCCTGCCCGAGCGCACCACCTTCTCGCCGCCGTCGAACACCAGCCGCTCCCACCACGGGGCGGCGGCGTATTGTTCCGGCGTCGGCGCAGTGCGCAACTGCGACCGCTTGGTGAAGAGCTTTACGAAGGGTGATATCTCAGGCTGGAACATCACCGTCGGTGGAATGGTGGTGGCGAGGTTGCGCGGCTTGAATGCCGTCGAGGCTATCCAATAGATCGGCGCCAGGAAGATCATTGTGATGATCAGCACACCGACGATGGCCAGCTTGTTGAGCGAACGCTCGGTAGAGGTGGTGACAGCGGCCATTCTAGCGCTCCTTCACCTTGTTCAGGTATTTGACGTAGATGTTGGTGATCGCCAGGATCATGATCAGCACGATGTAGGCGAGCGCGCAGGAGCGCCCGGTCTGCCATTCCTGGAACGCCATCTTGTAGAGCCGGATCGAGATCACCTCAGTGGTTGGCTGGCTGGTCAGGATGTAGGCGAGATCGAAGGTCTTGAACGCCTCCATGGTGCGAAAGATGATCGCGATCATCAGGATCGGCGCGACCAAGGGCAGCGTAATGCGAAAGAAGGTATAGAACGAGCCGGCGCGGTCGATCGCCGCCGCCTCGTAGAGGTGCTTCGGCACTGCCGACAGGCCGGCGAGTGACAGCAGCATGACGAAAGGCGACCACATCCAGATGTCGGTGATGGCAACCGCGTAGAGCGCCATGTCGGGGTTGGACAGCCACTCGAAGGTGCCGAGGCCGAGCGTATAGTTGATGATGCCGAAGGACGGATCGTAGAGCAGTTTCCAGAACAGGCCGACTACAGCCATCGACAACATCATTGGCAACAGCAGCAGGGTCGTCAGCAGGCCCTTCAACGGGATATCGCGGTTGAGCAGCAACGCCACGCCGAAGCCGACGAT
The DNA here is from genome assembly GCF_040318115.1 of Mesorhizobium sp. M1312. NCBI lineage: Bacteria > Pseudomonadati > Pseudomonadota > Alphaproteobacteria > Hyphomicrobiales > Phyllobacteriaceae > Mesorhizobium > Mesorhizobium sp. M1312. Next base: position 108,823 of record NZ_JAMYLQ010000017.1, read on the forward strand.
GACCTGGCCGACTACGGAGACGATGACATATTTGGCGGTGATGGCAAAATTCGACCAGATGAACGGGTCGTTGAGCAACTCGCGGTAATTCTGCAGTCCGACGAAATTGGCCGCCGCCGGGCTCGACGCGCGAAAGTCGGTGAACGAATAGCCGAGCGAATAGATCAGCGGAAAGATGTTGAAGACGATCAGGAAAACGATCGTCGGAATGATGAAGAGATTGCGGATCGTGAGATCGCTCATACCGCGAGCGGCGGAGCGCGAATTGGGATCCAGAGTGGTCATGACTGCAGTGGCCAAGGCCCGTTCCTTCCTTGTCCGGAAAAGAAAACGGAAGGGGCGGGCTACCGCCCCCTCCGAGCGTTAGTGCCGTTTACTTCAGGCGGTTGTATTTCTTGAACGTCGCGTTCCAGTCCGCGGCCAGCGAATCGAGCACTTCCTTGGCCGTGCCCTGATTGCCGGTGATGTACGGATAGACGCGCTGGTTCATCTGGATGAGCAGCTCGGCATATTCCGGCGTCGCCCAGAAGTCCTTCACCTTGAACATGGTTTCGTAAAAGGCCTTGTTGTAAGGTGTGGCGTTTTGGAATTCAGGCGACTCGAGCACCTTGGCACTTGCCGTGTACCCGCCAAGGTCTGCCCATTTCTTCTGCGTATCTTCCTTGATGAACCATTCCAGGAACTTCATCGCCTCTTCCTGGTTCTCGGAATAGGAAATGACGGAGATACCTTGGCCGCCGAGCGCGGCGAACTGGTCGCCGTTCGGCCCTGGAGGGTTGGCAAAGAAGCCGGTGGCCTTGGCATTCGGGTTCGAGGCTTCGTTGATGAGCGCCGGGAAGAAGGCGAAGTAGTTCATGCTCATCGCCGCCAGGTTCTCGGTGATCGCCTGGTTGTCCTCGATGAAGAAGCTCTTGGCCCAGCCAGGAGGAGTGAAGGAATAGAGCTCCTTATAGGCCTCGAGCGCTTTGACGTTCTGCTCGGAGTTGATGATCCCGTCGACCTTGTAATTGGCATAGTCGCCAAGTTCGCCGCCGAAGGAGAAGATGGCGTTCTCGACGCCCATCACCAGAGCGTCATACGAGTTGTCGGTGTAGATGGCGACGCCGTAGCGCTTCTCGTCGGGACGGTGGAAGAATTCGGCGATGTCGCGCAGCTGCTTCCAGTCCTTCGGCACGCCGAGATCGTAGCCATACTTTGCCTTGAAGGCTTCCATCTCCTTCGGGTCTTCGAACCAGTCCTTGCGATAGGACCAGCCGACCGCGTCGCCCTCGGCCGGGATCGACCAATATTTGCCGGAGTTGGACGGATATTCGGCGTAGTACTTGACCGTCGCCGGCGCCATCACCTCCTTCAGATTGTGCTTGTTGAAGAAGTCGGTGAGGTCGACATAGTGGCCCGCCTCGGATGCGGCGCCGATCCACTGCGAGTCGCCGACGACCATGTCGTAGGCGCTGCCCTTGGCGTTGAACTCGGTGAATGCCTTGGTCTGGAAGTCGGACCAAGGCGTGGTTTCGACCGTGACCTTCACGCCGCTCTCGGCTTCGTAAAGATTGACGAGTTCCTGCAAATAGTTCGCCGGATCCCATTCAGCCCAGAATATGGTGAGTTCCTTATCCTGCGCGTAGACGGACGTTCCGCAGGCGAGCACTAAGCCGATACCAGCAAGCATGCTGGTCATTGTCTTGCGCATAATGATTTCCTCCCTTGTGCGCATTCTACCGTATCATGCGAGCCGGCGGCGAGGCCGACCCTGGTAGTTCCTCCCGTGATGGCAGCGTTCCGGTTTTGAGCCTCCTCGCCCAGCCGAAAATGGCTCGCAGCCCTCACATTTATTCCGCTTTATTGTCCTGATCTGGTATTACCAATTTCCGGCGTACGTCAAGCTCTTTCTTGAACGATGGCAGGCCCTCAGACAAGCGGATTCCAGCAATCTGCCTGTTTTTCTTAAATTTTCCTACTCCTTGATACGCAAGAGCCTTGTTTTGGCTACGGCGCCACGATTATTGTCGGTACTTGATATCCCAATCTGGTCGAACCAGATCGATACTATTTCGCGGCTATCGCCGGCGCGCTTCTGTCTCCTTTGGCCATCGATTCCACCACTGCAGCTCGTACCAGGGCGCCGGCTGCCCATTGTGCTACCGACATCCTCTTGCGGCTGTCCAGCCCCCATATATCCTTCAGCACAATGAGCACTTCAACGCCGAAGATCAGCGACAGGGCCTGGGCCAGGCGCTTGAATTCGCGTGGCGGCAGCCGGTCCTTGAGCGGTGCGATCGCGTCCTTGAGCAGATCGACGCGGTGGCCGCGCGTAAAGGCCGGCTCGCCGCCCAGCGTGCCCGCCTGCCGGCGCGCCCACTGGTCGAGCGACAGCTTCAGCGCCGCCTTGAAGGTCGCCTCGAAGGCCTCGATGCGAGGCATGGCCGTTTCGAAAAGTTCGACGACGCGGCGCTCGGGATCGGTCGAGGCTGATTTCCAGGTGAGGATCGGCCCGAGGCCTTCGTTGACCACCGCTTGCACCAGCGCCGCCTGGCTTGGAAAATACCGATAGGCAGTGGCGCGCGAGACTTCCGCCGCTTCGGCGACCTCGCTGACCGAGGGCGTGGCGCCCGCCTGCATCAGCCTTGTCGCCGTCTCCAGCATCAACCGCCTTGTGCGTGCCCGCGGTCCGCGCGCAGCTCCAGAGCCGGCGTCGTCGGAAACCGCCGCTTGTTGACGTGAGACATTCATGTCAATACGATACGCGCGTCTCAAAAAATTGCAATGGCCTTCGCGCTGCCGAACGGCCGGGCAAAAGAGCGGCAGGCGGCAACGCCGAGCGCGCCCAGGGATCGGGGAAACGCAATGAAGCGCGTCTATGTGGTGGGCACCGCCGACACTAAGGGTGAGGAACTCGCTTTTCTGGCCGATGCGGTCGCTGCCACCGGTGCTGCTGTCGCCCGCGTCGATGTCGGAACGCGCGATGCCACCGCGCCGGTCGATGTCGCGGCCAAAGAAGTCGCCGGCTACCATCCCGGTGGCAGCAGTGCCGTATTGGGCATCGACGACCGCGGCACCGCGGTCGCGGCAATGGCCATCGCCTTCACCCGGTTTGTCCAATCGCGCACCGATATATCAGGTGTGATTGGCATCGGCGGTGGTGGCGGCACTTCGATCATCACATCAGGCATGCGCGCTCTGCCGCTCGGCCTGCCGAAGATCATGGTCTCGACGCTCGCCTCGGGTGACACGGCGCCTTACGTCGATGTCTCCGACATCGTCATGATGCCGTCGGTGACCGATATGGCCGGCCTGAACCGGCTGTCTCGTGTCGTGCTGCACAACGCCGCCCAGGCGATATCGGGCATGGCGGCAAAGCCTGCTCCGCCGTCCGACGGCAAGCCGTCGATCGGCCTCACCATGTTCGGCGTCACCACACCATGCGTGACTTCCATCGCCGAGCAGCTTCGCTCGACCTATGACTGCCTGGTCTTCCACGCCACCGGAACCGGCGGCCGCACCATGGAAAAGCTGGCCGACAGCGGCTTGCTGTTCGGTGTCATCGACATCACCACGACCGAGGTCTGCGACCTCTTGTTCGGCGGCGTGCTGCCGGCGACCGAAGACCGCTTCGGCGCGATCGCTCGCACCAAACTGCCCTATGTCGGCTCGGTCGGCGCGCTCGACATGGTGAATTTCTGGGCGCCGCCGACCATTCCGGAACGCTACAGCGGGCGGCTGTTTTACGAGCACAATCCGAACGTGACGCTGATGCGCACGACACCTGACGAAAGCCGCAAACTCGGCGAATGGATCGGCACCAAACTGAGCCTCTGCGACGGCCCGGTCCGGTTCCTCATTCCCGAAAAGGGCGTCTCGGCGCTCGATATCGAAGGCGGCGCTTTCTTCGACCCCGAGGCCGATGCAGCACTCTTCGAGGCCATCGAGCGCACGATCATGCCGAACAGCATGCGCCGAGTGACGCGCCTGCCGCTGCACATCAACGATCCCGAATTCGCCAAGGCGGCAACAGCGGCCTTTCTCGACATCGCCGGACAGTGAGAGAAGAAAACATGGCCGCCATACCGCGCAAGAAAATCCTGGAAAAATTCCGCAAGATGATTGCCGGCAGCGTGCCGATCGTCGGCGGCGGCGCCGGCACCGGCCTGTCGGCCAAGGCCGAGGAGGCCGGCGGCATCGACCTGATCATCATCTACAACTCCGGCCGCTACCGCATGGCCGGCCGCGGCTCGGCCGCCGGCCTGCTCGCCTATGGCAACGCCAATGAGATCGTCAAGGAAATGGCCTATGAGGTGCTGCCGGTGGTGAAGAAGACTCCGGTGCTGGCCGGCGTCAACGGCACCGATCCGTTCGTCATCATGCCGCTGCTGCTGGCCGAGCTGAAAACGATGGGCTTTTCCGGCGTGCAAAACTTTCCGACCATCGGCCTGTTCGATGGCCAGATGCGCCAGAGTTTTGAAGAAACCGGCATGGGCTTCGGGCTCGAGGTCGACATGATCGCCGAGGCGCACAAGCTCGACCTCCTGACCACGCCCTATGTGTTCAACCCCGATGAGGCGCGCGCCATGACCAAGGCCGGCGCCGATATCGTCGTCGCCCATATGGGGGTAACCACCGGCGGCTCGATCGGTGCGACGTCGGCCAAGTCACTGGACGATTGCGTGACGGAGATCGACGCGATCGCGGCGGCCGCACGCTCGGTACGCAAGGATGTCATCCTGCTTTGCCATGGCGGTCCGATCTCGATGCCGCACGACGCCCGATACATCCTCGAACGCTGCAAGGGCCTGCATGGCTTCTATGGCGCGAGCTCCATGGAACGGCTGCCGGCAGAAGCGGCGATCGCCAGGCAGACCGCCGATTTCAAGGCGGTGACGCTTGGTGCCAAAACGACTGCGAAGAAAAAGAAGGGATGAGACGATGACCGACAAAAGCAAGGTGTTTGTCTATCCGAAGGATGTCAGCGCCTTCGGCTTCGACTGGGGCAGGCTGTCGCTGACGGTGGCGCCCGAGGTGAACGGCGCGACACGCTTTTCCGGCGGCGTCGTCGACCTTCCATCCGGCAAGGGCCACACGCGCCACAACCATCCGGGCGCGGAGGAGATCATCTTCGTCATATCGGGCAATGGCGAGCAGATGGTCGAGGACGAGAACGGCAATCCAGTTGTTGCGAAGGTCGGTCCCGGCTGCACCATCTATGTGCCGGAAAGCCGCTTCCATTCGACGCTGAACACCGGCGATACGCCCATGCAGCTCTTCGTCGTCTATTCGCCGGCCGGGCCGGAACTGGCGTTGCGCGACCTGCCGGATTTCAGGTTGGTGCCACCGGGTGGGAAGTAACTTTCCCTGGGCAGCGCTGCCCCTCATCTGCCTGCCGGCATCTTCTCCCCGTATAGAGACGGGGAGAAGGGCGCTGTCATCAACGGTTTCGCTAATCACAAATGCTCGAATTGCATGCAGCGTCGGAGCGTCCCTTCTCCCCGTCACTATACGGGGAGAAGTGCCCGGCAGGGCGATGAGGGGCAGCGCGTACCGTCTGATTATGAAGCACCACCTCTGTTCCAGCCCCTGCCCCGATCGCCGAACATAGCGTAACCGGTCTCGGTGACCGCCACCGTGTCCTCCAGCTTGATGAAGCCGCGCGTCGGGTGAAGCATCGTCGTCTCGACCGAGAGCATCATGTTTTTCTCCAGCGGCTTTTCGGCATAAGTGCCCTCATAAGTCACCGGATGGTTGGTCATCAGGAACGGCGCTTCATGCGTGATCAGCCCCATGCCGTGGGCAAAGAAATCGGTATAAGGCGCAACCTTGGATCTCTTCAGCACGCCTTCTGCGTGAGAAATCATGTCACCACCGACAGTGCCCGCCCTGACCTTGGAAAAGGCGGCCTGCTGCACCGTCTCGACCTCGGCCAACAGATCCTCGAGTTCGGCATCCGGCTCGCCGAGAATGCCCATGCGACAGAGGTCACCGATATAGCCGTGATAATTGCCGCCGGAATCGATCGACATCACCTCGCCCTTCTTCCAGGCCTGCGGCGAGGCGGCGCGGTTGTGGCTGGAGCCGAGCGTCAACAGGCAATATTCGAAATGCGCACCGCGATTGGTCTCCTCGCGCCGCAATTGGTCGATGATCTCGGTCTTGGTCGTGCCTTCACGCGCCCAGGCAATGGTCGCCAGCATGGAATCGGTGATCAATTCGGAGGCGACGCGCAGCTTCTCCAGCTCCGCTTCCGTCTTGATCGCCCGCATCTGCTCCAGCATATCAGTCGCGTCGATCAGCTTGGCATCCGGCAGCGCCTTGCGGATCAGCGTGTAGGCATCCGACGGCAGGAAAGCCGGCTCGATGCCGATGCGGGCGTTGCCCTTGCCGATCTTCGTCAGGTGTTCAACTGCGAGATTGGCGGCGTCGAGCGTGCCCCAGCAGGCGGCGTGCAAGGTCGGCGTCCAGAACGGGTTGTTCTGGTGCTCGGCGCCCTCCATGCGGTTGCCGATATAGGCGGCATGCTCCGGCCCACCCTTCTCGTAGACCACGATAGGCAGATAGCGGCTGTGGCCGATCGCGTCCATGGCGGCGAAGAAGATGAACTTGTAGCCGCCAAGCAGATATTGCGTGTTGTGCTTGGAGGTGGCGAGCAGCACATCGATGCCGGCCTCCTCCATCAGCCGATCGACCCTGGCATGATCGAACGGGATGGATCTGACGGCATTCTTAGCCGGGGCGACGTTCATCTTTCTCTCTCCCTGAATTCCCTGGCCGGCTGGTCGGATCGCCGGCGGTGCCCACTCTGGTCCTACTAAGCCTGGTCCTACTCGATAAGTCTGGTCCTACCAGATAAGGTCGGATTGAACCGGTCCCTTCACTGGTCCAGGGGACGAAATTTTCAAAGCCACATGAGGATGCGCCAAATCCGTCTCTGGCGAAACCCTCGGCAAGGCTCATAATCATCCTTGCAAGGATGCCGTCCGGTGTCCGAGGGTACTGGGCCACCCGGCCGGGTGGCTGAGAGGGACGGAGTTCGATCATGTCAGATGTCACGATTTCCAGACGCACCGTGCTTGCCGGTTCGGCATTGCTGCTGGCTTCAACGGCGCTGCCGACCATCGGTCTGGCACAGACGCCGAAGAAAGGCGGGCGGCTGGTCGTCGCCGCCGATTCCGAGCCGCGCAACCTCAACCCGGCGATCGTCGCTTCCAACGGCGTGTTCTTCATTTCGAGCAAGATCGTGGAAACGCTGGCCGAGGCATCCTTTGACGGCAAGGACGGGCTCGACCCGCGCCTGGCGACAAGTTGGGAGGGCGCCGCCGATGGCTTGTCGGTAACGTTCAAATTACGCGAAGGCGTCAAATGGCATGACGGCAAACCCTTCACCTCCGCCGACGTCGCCTTTTCGGCGCTGCAGATCTGGAAGCCGCTGCAGAACCTCGGCCGCACAGTATTCAAGGATCTGGAGGCGGTCGACACGCCGGACGAGCTGACGGCGGTGTTCAAATTCGCCAAGCCGACGCCGTTCCAGCTGATCCGCAACGCCTTGCCGGCGCTGAGCAGCGTGGTGCCGAAGCACATCTACGAGACGGGAAAGATCGAAGAGAACCCGGCCAACAACGCGCCTATTGGCACCGGCCCGTTCAAATTCGCCGAACACAAGCCCGGCGAATATTACCGGCTGGAGAAGAATGTCGACTATTGGGGCAAGGACCAACCTTACCTCGACGAGATCATCTATCAGGTGCTGCCCGACCGCACCTCGGCGGCAAGCGCGCTCGAGGCCGAAGAGATCCAGCTCGCCGCCTTTTCCGCTGTGCCTCTGGCCGATCTCGACCGCATCTCCAAAGTGCCTGGCCTCAGGGTGATCACCAAGGGTTACGAAGGGCTGACCTATCAGCTCGTCGTCGAGATCAACCATCGCCGCAAGGAGCTGGCCGACCTGAAGGTGCGCCAGGCAATCGCCCACGCCATCGACAAGGATTTCGTCGTCAAAACGGTGTTCCTCGGCTACGCCGCCACAGCCACCGGCCCGGTGCCGAAGAACGATCCGCAATTCTATTCGGCCGATGTGCCGACCTATGCCTTCGACGTGGCCAAGGCCAACGCATTGCTCGACGAAGCCGGCTACAGCAGAGGCGACGACGGCAAGCGCTTTTCACTGAAGCTGCTGCCGGCACCCTATTTCAACGAGACCAAGCAGTTCGGCGACTATCTGCGCCAGGCGCTCGCCGCCATCGGCATCGACGCCCAACTGGTCAACAACGACTCGGCCGCGCATATCAAGGCTGTCTACACCGACCACGCCTTCGACCTTGCGGTCGGGCCGCCGGTGTTCCGCGGCGACCCTGCGATTTCGACCACCATTCTGGTGCAGAGCGGTATTCCCGACGGCGTGCCGTTCTCCAACCAGGGCGGCTACAAAAACGACGAACTCGACGCCCTCATCGCCAAGGCGTCCGAGACGCTCGACCCCGCCGCGCGCACTGAACTTTACAAGGAGTTTCAGAAAAAGGTCGCAGCCGACCTGCCGCTGATCAATGTCGCCGAATGGAGCTTCATCAGCGTTATCAGAGACACGGTGGGGAATGTCGCCAACAACCCACGCTGGGCGGTGTCGAACTGGGCGGACACTTATTTGGAATCGTGACACACTCTCGCGGATGAAAATTCGCACCGAAATCTGTGAAGGAACCTGGACAAATGCCGAGTTCCTTCACACCCCCCTCTGTCCTGCCGGACATCTCCCCCGCAAGGGGGGAGATCGGCTGGCCGCAACCTCGGCTTATTTGCCTGCTGCGTTGAAGATTGGCGAAATCGCCGATGACATCCGATCTCCCCCCTTGCGGGGGAGATGTCCGGCAGGACAGAGGGGGGTGGGAAGAAACACCGCATCTCCTGATTACCATCGCGCCGGCTCGTCGGTACCGCCATGACCCGCGCGCTTCTCCTCCTTCACCATCGCCTCATCGGCAGCGTCTTCGTGCTGCTGATTGTCGTCATCGGCACTTTCCTTTTGCTGGAAGCCGCACCTGGTGACGCTGTCGACGCCTATATCGCCTCGACCGGCGGTGACGCCGGCATGATCGAATTGCTGCGTCATCGCTGGGGCCTCGACCAGACGGCGCTGACGCGGCTGGCCAACTATCTCTGGGCGCTGCTGCATCTCGACCTTGGCCAGTCCGTGACCTTTTCGCGGCCGATCCGCGACGTCATCCTCGAACGCCTGCCCAACACATTGCTGTTGATGGGCAGCGCCACCGCGCTCTCCTTCGGGCTCGGCTCGGCACTCGGCATCTATGCCGGCGCCAGACCCGGCAGCTTTCGCGACCGCTTCCTGTCGATCGGCTCGCTGACGCTCTATGCCGTACCCGGCTTCTGGCTCGGGCTGGTGCTGATCATCATCTTCGCCGTCGACCTGCGCTGGTTTCCGATCGGCGGCATCGAGAGCATCGCGTCGGGCAAGACCGGCCTCGGCCGCGCGGCCGATATTGCCCGCCATCTCGTCCTGCCGGTGTCGGCACTCGGCTTCATCTATCTGGCGCTCTATCTGCGCATGATGCGCGCCGGCATGGCCGAGGTCTGGCGACAGGATTTTGTCCTCGCCGCCCGCGCTAAAGGGCTGTCCCGCCGCCGCATCGTGCTCGCCCACGTCGCCCGCAACGCACTGTTGCCGCTGGTCACCATGCTCGGCCTGCAATCGGCGCAGATGCTCGGCGGCAGCGTCGTCATCGAAAGCGTTTTTTCGGTGCCCGGCCTCGGCCGGCTGGCACAGGAAGCGGTGGCCGCGCGCGACACGCCACTGCTGCTCGGCATCATCCTCGTCAGCGCCGTCCTGGTCATCGTTATCAACCTTCTCGTCGACATCGCCTACGCCTTCCTCGATCCGCGCGTCGGCGCCAGCGAGGCCGGTGTGTGAGCCCGCTTCGCCGTTTCCTCCGCACGCCTGAAGCGATCGCCGGCGCGATCATCCTGGTAGCGCTGTTTGCCATGGCGCTTGCCGCACCCTTGTTCTTTCCCGGCGACCCGCAGGCGATTGCCGGGGCGGCATTGCTGCCGCCCTTTCAGGACTGGTCGCTGCCGCTCGGCACCGACCGGCTCGGCCGCGATGTGCTGGCCGAACTTTTCCACGGCGCCCGCACCTCACTGGCGGTCGGGCTAGCAGCGGCAGCCGCAGCTCTTGTCGTCGGCGCAATAGTCGGCACGCTGGCCGGCTTTGCCGGCGGGCTCGTCGACGAGGTGCTTATGCGCGTCACCGACGCCTTCCAGACCGTGCCGGGCTTTCTGCTGGCGCTCGCCTTCGTCAGCGTCGTCGGGCCATCGCTCGGCGTCGTCATCGCGGCGATAGTGCTCGGCGCCTGGACGGGGCCGGCGCGTGTCGCCCGTGCCGAAGTGCTGTCGATCCGCGAGCGCGATTTCGTTGCCGGCGCCCGCGTCATCGGCATGCATCCGCTGGAGATCGCCTTTCGCGAAGTGCTGCCCAACGCATTGCCGCCGGTGCTGGCATTGTCGTCGGTGATCGTCGCCGCGGCGATCCTTACCGAAGCGGCACTTTCGTTTCTCGGCCTCGGCGACCCGAACCGCGTGACCTGGGGCGGAATGATCGCCGAAGGCCGCGCCGTGCTGCGCACCGCGCCATTTTTGTCGATCATCCCGGGCGTAGCACTCGTGCTGACCGTGCTCGGCGTCTATCTCGCCGGTGAAGGCGTCGTCGAGACGACGGCGGTGAGAAGGAACCTGTCGTGACGGCGCTGCTTTCGATCCGCGATTTGACGGTGACCTATCGCCGCGATGGCAGCGAGGTGGCGGCGCTGAAACATGTCAGCCTGGACGTCGCCGCCGGCGAGCGCTTCGCCATCATCGGCGAGAGCGGTTCGGGCAAGAGCACGCTGGCGCTGGCCATTGCCGGGCTGCTGCCGCAATCCACCAGGATTGGAGGCCGTATCGATTGGCTGGGGCGCGACCATGCTCCCCTCGGTGGCCGCGATATCGGCTTCGTCTTCCAGGACCCCTCGGCCAGCCTCGATCCGGTGATGGCGATCGGCGAGCAGATCGCGGAAGTCGCGCACACGCATCTCGGCCTTACTTGGTCGCAATCCTATGCCAAGGCAAAATCCCTGCTCGAACGTGTCCGCCTGCCCGAACCGGACGCCGCTCTGCGCGCCTATCCGCACCAGCTTTCCGGCGGCCAGAAGCAGCGCGTCGCGATCGCCGCAGCGATTGCGGCCGGTCCGAAACTGCTGATCGCGGATGAGGCGACCAGCGCGCTCGACACAATCGTGCAGGCCGAAATCGTCGCACTGATCCGGCATTTGGTGGCGGAGGACGGCATGACGCTGCTGTTCGTCAGCCACGACATCGCGTTGGCCGCCGAGCTAGCCGAGCGCATCGCCGTGTTCCGGCACGGCCAGCTGGTCGAGCTCGGTGCGACGGCGCAGATCATCGCTAGCCCGGGCGATGCCTACACGAGAGCGCTGCTCGACGCCCATCTCGGTCTCGACGCCGAACCGCTGCTGCAGCAGGCAGGAGCGTCGGGGTGAGCAGTCCATTGCTGGCCGTTTCCGGCCTGACCAGACGATATCGTGGCGGCGACAAGACAATCGCCGCCGTCGATGACGTTTCCTTCCACATCGAGCCCGGCGAGACGCTGGCGCTGGCCGGACCTTCCGGCAGCGGCAAGTCGACGATCGCGCGGCTGCTGCTGCGGCTGATCGAACCGGACGCCGGCCATATCGAGTTTGAAGGCGGCGATTTCCTGTCCCTGAATGGTACTGCGTTGCGCGCGCGGCGCGCGCGCTTGCAAATGGTATTCCAGGACCCGCTGGCCGCCTTCAACCCGCGCGCCAGCGTCGCACGCGTGATCGATGATCCCCTGCGGATCCATGGCATCGCCTCTCGAAAAGAGCGCCCGCGCCGCATCGCTGCTTTGCTGGAGCGCGTCGGCCTGAGCGCTGATCTGGCCGCTCGCGCCATCCACGAGGTCTCGGGCGGCCAGCGCCAACGCATCGCGATTGCCCGCGCCATCGCGACAAACCCGTCGCTGATCGTGCTCGATGAGGCGGTGTCAGCGCTCGACGTATCGGTGCGCCGGCAGATCCTGCAATTGCTGCTCGATCTGCAGCGCGAGGAACGGATCGCCTATCTGTTCATTTCGCATGATCTCGGCGTCATCAGCGCCATCGCCCATCGTGTCGTCATTCTGGATGCCGGCCGCGTCGCCGAGAGCGGCGACGCCCGTGCGGTCATCGGAGCCCCGCAGTCGGCGATCGGCAAGGCGCTGGTGGCGGCAGCGCCGAAACTGAACAGGACCAGCACGCAGGGCCCGGCCGATCGTCAGTAACCCAGCGCGCAACCATCCTTGCGGGGATCGGACGCGCCGGTAAGCGTGCCCTTGTCCCAGTCGATCAGCACCAGCTGGCCGCCGCCATGCGGCTCGGTCGCGATGGACAGCTGATGGCCTCGTTCGCGCAGGCCGGCGATCGCCTCGGCCGGAACGCCACGCTCTGCCTCCACAGTGTTCTGTCTGTAAAACACTCGTGGCGCATCCAGCGCCTCCTGCGGGTCCATGCCGAAATCGATCATGTTGGTGAGCAGGTGGACATGGCCGAACGGCTGGTAGCCGCCGCCCATAACGCCGAACGGCATGACCGCCCGGCCCTTGGCTGTCACCATGCCAGGCATGATGGTGTGCATCGGGCGCTTTCCTGGTGCGATGCGGTTTGGATGGTCCGCCACCAGGCGGAAGCTGCTGCCGCGGTTCTGCAGGACGACACCGGTCCTGGGACCGACCACCCCGCTGCCGAACGAACCAAAAGTCGAGTTGATAAAGCTGACTGCATTACGGTCGCGGTCGACCACCGAGATGTAGACGGTATCGCTCGGCTGGAGATCAAGGCGAGGCAGATGCGTCATCGCGCGCGCCGGATCGATCTCGGCGCGAAGCTGGTCCGCATGGGATCCGGATAACAACTGCTCCACGGGAACATGGACGTGGTTCTGGTCGCCGATGAAATCGTCGCGGTCCTGATAGGCAAGCCGCCCCGCCTCGATCTCGAGGTGAAAGCGCTCGGCGCCGTTTGGGTCTAGCGAGCTGAGCGAGAAGCCCGACAGCACATTCAGCATGATCAGTGCCGTCAGCCCCTGGTTGTTCGGCGGCATCTGATGGATGTCGTAGCCCCGGTAGGATGTGCCGACGGGCCTGACATAGTCGCCCTTCGTGGCAGCGAAATCCTCGAGGGCATGCAGGCCGCCAAGGGCGCGCAGACGCGACACCATGTCGTCGGCGACCTCGCCTTCATAAAAACCGGCGCGGCCACGGCGCGAAACGATGCGCAGCGTGTCGGCCAGTTGCGGCTGCCGGTGCAGCTCGCCGGCCAACGGCGCCCTTCCATCCGGCAGAAAGATCCGCGCCGCATGTTCGTCCGCGGCCAGCAAGGCAGCACTGTCAGCCCAGTCGAAGGCGACGCGGTCTTGGACGACATAGCCCTGTTCAGCGTAACGTATCGCGGGCGCCAGCGCGGCGTCGATGCCCTTTCTGCCGTGATCCTCGAGCAGCCGGCACCAGGCGTCGACGGCGCCCGGCACGGTGACCGCATGCGGACCGGACTCAGGCAGTTCGACATGACCCCTGTCCAGATACCATTCAGCCGTCGCTGACGCAGGTGCGCGGCCCGAGCCGTTGAAGGCCAGAACCTCGCCTTGGCCGTTGGGACAATAGAGGACGAAACAGTCGCCGCCGATACCGGTTGACTGCGGCTCTACGACCGCCTGCACCGCAGCCGCGCAGACAGCCGCGTCCATTGCGTTGCCGCCGGACCGCAGCATCTCGACCGCCGCCAATGTCGCGAGCGGGTGCGATGTCGCGGCCATCGCTTCCGTCGCACGAACCGGCGACCGTCCGGGAAGTTGGAAATCACGCATGCAGTTCAATAGCCTCTGACCAACAAGATGTGAACTGGCAACCGCAGCCAAAGGGCTGCGCCATCGAAAGCACCACGATCACCATGGCAGCGCCCAACCCTGGGGAAACTGCCGGCCTCAATCAGCAAATTTAAAAACATCCGTAGTGTAATCGGGGTAGGCATCCAGACTGTCGAAAAGCTCGGCCAGGTCAGGGGTGTCAGCCAAGATTCCGGACAAGACCAGCGCAGTCGCCACGCCGGCGCCAATTCCACCGGCGACATCGTGTTCGACGCTGTCGCCGACACAGACCACGCTGCTGCGGTCCGGATTGCCCGCCAGCGCCAGCGCGGCGTCGAAGATCGGGGTATAGGGCTTGCCGATACGGGTGACGCTGCCGCCGAGGCTCTCATAGAGATCCGCAAGCTGACCGGCGCCAAAGCGTGGCCCCACTGCCGTCAGCATGATCTTGTCGGGGTTGGTGCAGAAGCACGGCACCTGCCGCGCTGCTGGCGGTGCAAAAAGTCGGCGATAGTGCTCGATGTCGTAACGGTCGCCCTCGCTGGCGGCGATCAGCACCAGCTCGGCTTCGTCGCCGTCGCTGGTCAACGCGAAAGGCAGACCTTCAATCGCCGAGCGGTCGCCTTCGCGGCTGATCAGCAGGCACTTTGTATTTGGGCGCAGCTTTCCGGATATCGCCATTTCGTGAAACGACCGCCACGCGATCTCGCCGGAAGAGACAAACTGATCCCAGCTTCCTGGTTCGAAGCCGAGCTTCAGCAACCGGGCCTCGTTGGGCCGCGCTCGCCTGCCGGAGTTCGAGACCAGCACAATCGTCCTGCCTGCGCGCTTCAGCGCCGACAACGCCTCCACGGCGCCCGGATAAGGGTTGGTACCATCGTGCAGCACGCCGAACTGATCGAGCAGAAATACCTGATAGCGCTCGGCCAGCGCTCCGATACCGTCGAGATGTTCAACTGTTTTCGTGCTCACAACAGCCCCGCTTCGATTGCGCCCATCAGCGCCAGCCGCGCCGTGCCGGCGGCCGCCTCGTCCGAAAACGCCGGCAGAAAATCGACGCCCAGCTTGCGCTGCCGGATCGCGGTCCAGGCGGGATTTGCCGCACCGCCGCCGACACTTCTGACCGAGGTCAATCGGGGGGCGCCGAGTTCGGCAAGCCGGCGATAGCCGAGCGCCTCGATCCCGGCAATGCCTTCCAGCATCGCTTTCAGATAGTCGGCGTCGTCCGCAGGCCGCGGCGTCAGACGCGGCGGCAGAGCGGGATCGGCGATCGGAAAGCGTTCGCCCACCGCCGGAAGCGGATAATAGTCGAGGCAGGTCTCCGTCATGGGGTCGATCGCCGCACTCAGCTCGATGATGCGCGCGAGCGAGAAATGCTGCGCCAGCACCTTGCCGCCCGAATTCGACGCACCACCCGCCAGATAGGCATCTCTCAGCCGGTGACTGTAGATGCCGAACTGCGGCGCCGAGATCGGCCGGTCGGAGAGGATCTTGATGGTCAGCGAGGACCCCAGCGCGGTGACGCCGTCGCCAACTGCCGCAGCACCCGTCGCCAGGAACGACGCGCAGCCATCGGTCGTGCCGGCGACCGCGGCGACGTCGCGCGCCAGGCCGAACAGGTTCGCGGCGCGCGCGGTGAGCGTTCCCGTGACGTCGCCCGGCCTGACGACTTGAGGCAGTAGCTCCATGCGCATCCCGGTCGCCGCGATCCAGTCCGGCCAGCGGCGCATCTCGACGTCGTAGCCGGTTTTCAGGGCATTGTTCTCGTCGCTGACGTCGACGCGGCCGGAGAACTGTGCCGCGATCCAGTCGGCCTGATGCAGCACCGCGGCAACGCCGGGCTGGCGCTGGAACGACAGCGCCTTGGCGAGACCGGACGTCGCCCCACGTGCTGCGCTCGCTGCCGGCGCCTCGCGCGCGATCACGGCCAGAATGGCGTCATCGTCGACCTTGTCGTTGTACATCAACGGCTCGGCCAGCGGCCGGCCGGTGCCGTCGACCGGCAGCAACGTGCCCGAAGTGCCGTCAACGGCAATTGACCGGACCGACGCGCGATCGATGGCGGAAAGCAGTTCCGTCAGCGCCGCACCGACCGCTGACCACCACACCGAGGGGTCGCGGGCGTTCTGGCCAAATCTGTCGAGTGGAACGGCGGAACGTGCGGCAATCGAAAAGTCCGACCGCATGGCGACGGCGCGCGCACCTGATGTGCCGATGTCGATGCCGATCGAAAGTGGGCCAATCGAAGGCGGGCCGATTGAAAGCGCCATCTCAGCTGCCGGCTGCATTGAGTTTCTGGCGATACTGCTCGGCGTCCCAATTGATCAGTTCGTCGTTCTCGGCGGCGGTCAGATAGTTCAGCTTCGCTGCGACGTCGACGCGCGCCGTCACGTCAGCAAGGCAGCGTTGCATGGCGTCGGCGCCGGCACTGGCGTCGCTGCGCATTAGTACGCCAAGCCCGGGAAACAGGATTGCCACCGGTGCCGTGCCGCACCGTTCGGTGACGCGCAGAACGTCCTCGCCAGGCCTCGCCACGATCGAACCCTTGCCGAGAAAGATGACATGATCGGGATAGAGGCTGCCTCCCGATGCCATGCGGCAGCTGTCCGGATCGATCGCGACGGCGTGCGCTTCGGCGTCCATCGGCAACCTGTAGCCGGTTTTTCCGGCGAGCGCCGTCAATGCCGCGATGTCCGACTCCGCCACCTCACGGGGCGGCCGCGCCAGAAGTCGTGTGATGCGACGCAGCAGCGCCTCGGCGCCGGCGACGGTCTCGGCTGCGACGACCAGCCCGTGATTGGCAAGGATCAGCACATCGACCCCAGGCCGAAGGCGCTCGGCAATGCCCTGGGCAAGCGGCAGGCCCGGCCGGCGATAAGGAACATACGCCCATTCGATGCCGTCCAGGCGTTTGGCGACCTGAGCCTCGCAGTCGGCCTGCACGGCAAGCGAGATGGTGTCGATGCAATGGACATGCAGAACGACGCGCTGCGGCATCAGCGCATGAACCGTAGTCTCAATCGAGGGACGCAGCCTGCGGGCATTGAGCGCCTCGATGGCGAACGCCTGGGGCTGATCGGCGACCGGGTCACGCTGTTCGACAGCCCTAAGCAACGGGGGGATCGCCACGGGAACCATGATGTCTTCGGCGAGCGCATTCTTCAGCCAGGTACCCGAAGCCTTGATCCAGAGCGTGTCGCCGGCTTTCAGCGAAGTGTTGCCGCCCGCGGCCTGGGTCAAATGCGGGTCGCGCCCGATGCTGGCCGAAAGCGACCGCAAAGCAGCCAGTTCCTGCGCATCCGCATTGATTGCCATCGAAATTCCTCCGCAAACCGGCCGCGTGGCCACGGCTTTGGATCTCCCGCTGCCGGATAATGGTTGACGCTGGTATCGCAGATGCGAGTAAGTTACGTCAATAGTGATCTTATTTCGTCAAATCGAGCTTGCAATCCAATCTGTGTTGAGTAAGTTGCACCAATTGCCGTGGCAAAATGGCATTTTCGGGAGGTATCCGTTGAGCGACTCCGGCCGCCAGCGTCAGATCGTCGAGTTGTTGCGGGATCGCCCCTTCGCCTCGGTGCGCGAGCTGCAGGAGCGGCTCGGCGTGTCGGCTGCGACGGTGCGGCGCGACATCGACAAGATCGATGAGGCCGGTGAAGCACGGAAGGTCTATGGCGGCGTTTCGGCGCTCGATGGCGCTTCGCAGGCGGGCGTCGCCTTTGCCAGGCCCTATGACGAGAACCGCGATCTCGCGGTCGAGGCCAAGCGGCAGATCGCCGCTCTCGCCGCGACCATGGTGCGCGATGGCGACGCCGTCATCGTGCATGGCGGTTCGACCTGTTTCCATCTCGGCGCCAAGCTCGCCGACCGCAACATCCGGCTCTATACCAACTCGATGCCGCTCGTGGCCTATCTGAGCGACCACGGCCATTGCAGCCTGACCGTTGCCGGGGGTGAGCTTCATCGCGAGCCTGGCATCATCCATTCGCTCACTCAGGCCGTGCCGTTCTATGCGTCAAAGTTCTTTCTTGGCGCGCAAGGCATCGGCCAGGAGGGCCTGCTGGAATCGCATCCCCTGCTGGTCCGCTCCATCGTCGAACTCAGCCTATGCGCCGACCAGATCGTGGTGCTGGCCGACAGCCGCAAACTGTCGATCCACGCGCGCAACGTCGCGCTGCCCTTGTCCCGCATCGGCACGCTGGTGACCGACGACGGCCTGTCCGACGCTGA
Organism: Mesorhizobium sp. M1312; assembly: GCF_040318115.1. Lineage (NCBI taxonomy): Bacteria > Pseudomonadati > Pseudomonadota > Alphaproteobacteria > Hyphomicrobiales > Phyllobacteriaceae > Mesorhizobium > Mesorhizobium sp. M1312. Next base: position 126,958 of record NZ_JAMYLQ010000017.1, read on the forward strand.
CGCCCGCATGCTGGAAGACGCCGGCGTCATGGTGCGGATCGCCTCTTCCTCGGGAGCCCTCCAGTGAAAGTGGCCGTCCTCGACTTCGGCAAGACCAACTCGAAGCTGTTCGTCTTCGGCCAGGACAGGCAGATTCTCGACGAGCGCCGGACCCAGCCGAACTGGGCGCGCAAAGGCGGCTTCAGCGTGCTCGACGAGACGGCGCTTCACGATTGGGCGGCTCGCGCCGTCAGCGAAGCGGTCGACAATCATGGTGTGGAAGGATTGATGGTTTCGGGCCATGGCTGCACCTTTGCGTTGGTCGACGATGCGGCGCTGACGCATCCCATACTCGACTACGAGCAGGAGCCGCCGGCCGAGATTGCCGCGCAGATCGATCGCCTCATTCCGGATTTTGCCGAGACCTTCTCGCCGCATCTGCCGCTCGGCTTTAACTATGGTCGCCACATGCTGTGGCTGAAGGCGGTGCAACCCAGCGCGTTCGCTGCCGCGAAATCGATCCTCGGCTATCCGCAATACTGGAGCTGGAGCTTTGGCGGCCGGGCGGTCTCGGAAGTGTCCTATCTCGGCTGTCACTCGCATCTGTGGGCGCCGCGCAAACGTGATTTCAGCTCGCTGGTCGATGCCGAAGGCTGGCGCGGCCAGATGCCCGCCTTCGAGCGTGCCGGCGCCGTCATCGGCGAGCAGCGCTTCGGCGAGGCGGCGCGGCCGATCGCCATCCACAACGGTGTCCATGACAGCAATGCCGCGCTCTATGCCTATCGCCGGCAGGAGCTTGGCCCGGTCACCGTCGTCTCGACCGGCACCTGGGTCGTGGTGCTCAACCCGGACTGCCCGCTCGACGCGCTCGATCACGACCGCGACATGCTCGTCAATGTCGATGTCGACGGCGGCCCGGTGCCGACCATCCGCTTCATGGGCGGGCGTGAATTCGCGACGATCAGCGCCGGCTGGCAGGGTGCAATCGCCCGCTCCACGCTACAGCAGGTGATCGACGCCGGCATTATGGCGCTGCCAAGCTTCGCGCCGGGCGGGCCGATGCCTGGCCCTCTTGGCGAACTGGTCGGGCGCACACCCAACGCGGAGGAGCGCGCGGCCGTGGCGCTGCTCTATGTCGCGCTGATGGTCGATCTGTGTCTCGACCTGATCCATTCGAACAACACCGTGATCGTCGATGGCGGGCTGAACAGTGGCGGCCTGCTCGCCAGCCTGCTGGCGCAGCTGCGTCCCGGCCAGGCCTTCACGCAGGGCGCCACGCTGGAGGGCAGCGCCACCGGAGCGGCCGCTCTTGCCTTCGAGAGTGTTGGACGCGAATTTGCCGCCGAGGCGCCGGAGCCGGTGCGCGCCTCCGGCTTCGCTGGTCTTGCTGGATACCGCGACAGCTGGCGCGGCCTCTCCGCCGATCGAGGCATCGTTGAAACTGCAGCGCGAGGTGCACGATGACCGCCGCTGCCCAAATCGAGACGGCGCGCCAGCCGGTGCTGGAGATGCGGCACATCTCGAAGACGTTCGGCCCGATCCGCGCCTTGCAGGATGTGTCGCTGACCGTCCACGCCGGCGAACTGCACGCGCTGATGGGCGAAAACGGCGCCGGCAAGTCCACGCTGATGAAGGTGCTGTCCGGCGCCTATAGGCCGGACCCCGGCGGCGATATCCTGATCGACGGCACACCCGTCGCGACCGGCGACCCGATCAAGGCGCGCGCCAACGGCATTGCTGTCATTTATCAGGAGCTGTCGCTGGCGCCCAACCTGACGGTCGCGCAGAACATCTTCCTCGGCAACGAGCCGAGACGGTTCGGCATCGTCGATCGCGACCAGTGCAATCGGCGCGCCAAGGAAATCATCGCGCGGCTCGGCGTCTCCTTCTCGGCGCGCGCTCTTGTCTCCAGCCTGTCGCTTGGCGAACGCCAGATGGTCGAAATCGCCCGTGCGCTGTCGACCAGCGCGCGCATAATCGTCATGGACGAGCCGACCACCTCACTGACCTCGCGCGAGACGGACAGGCTGTTCGAGGTCATTGCGACGCTGAAGTCGCAAGGCATCGCCATCATCTACATCAGCCACCGCATGGAAGAGGTCTACCAGCTTGCCGACCGTGTCAGCGTGCTGCGTGACAGCGGCTATGTTGGCACGCTCGACCGTGCCGACCTGAATGCCTCGCGCCTCGTTTCGATGATGGTCGGCCGTGACCTGTCCGCCTTCTACAAGAAGGATCACCGCCCACCGGACAGCAAGCGCGCGATCGCACTGTCGGTGCTGGGCATGTCGGACGGCAATCTTTTGAAGAACTGTTCCCTCGACCTGCACAAGGGCGAAGTCTTGGCGCTTGCGGGCCTGGTCGGCTCAGGCCGCACCGAGCTCGCACGGCTGATCTTCGGCGCCGACAGGCACACATCAGGCACGCTGGAACTCGACGGCAAGCCGATAGCTATCGGCTCGCCGCGCGAGGCGCTGGACGCCGGCATCGCCTACCTCACCGAGGATCGCAAGGAACTCGGCCTGTTCCTCGACATGTCGATTTCCGACAATATCAGCATGGGCGTGCTCGCAAGGGACGCGCAGGCCGGCGGCTTGCGCGACTTCGCCAAGGCCGAAAGGCGCGCCGCCAAGGCCGTTTCCGACCTCTCCATCCGCACCAGGTCGGTTCAGGCCAATGCCGGCTCGCTGTCGGGCGGCAACCAGCAGAAGGTGCTGCTCGCCCGCCTGCTCGAAACCGAGCCGCGGGTTCTCATCCTCGACGAGCCAACGCGCGGCGTCGATGTCGGGGCGAAGTCGGAAATCTACCGGCTGATCGACGATCTCGTCAAGAAGGGCATCGCCATCTTGATGATCTCCAGCGAACTGCCGGAGGTGATCGGCGTTGCCGACCGCGTGCTGGTGATGCGCGACGGCAGCATCGCCGGCGAGGTGACGGCATACGAAGGCAAACCGCTCAGTCAGGAAGCAATCATGGAACTTGCAACGGGAGCGGCCAAGGGATGACCGACAAGGCAACCGAGATGAGCGACCAGGCGGTCGGCAGGAGTCGGCGGCTGCGCACCGCCTTCGCCGCCCTTGGCATGCTGCCGGTCCTCATCCTTTTGGCGGCCGGCTTCCAGTTCATGAACCCGCGCTTCCTGACCGAGACCAACCTGTTGATCGTCACCCAGCAGTCGTCGATCAACATCGTGCTTGCGGCCGGCATGACCTTCGTCATCCTGACCGGCGGCATCGACCTGTCCGTCGGCGCCATCCTTGCCGCCTCGGCGATGGTGGCGGTTATGGTGTCGCTGGTGCCGGAGTGGGGCATGCTCGGCGTGCCGGCAGCCATTCTGGTCGGCCTCGGCTTCGGCGTTATCAACGGGCTGCTCGTCGCCTACATCAAGCTGCCGCCCTTTATCGTCACGCTGGGTTCGCTGACCGCCGTGCGCGGCGTCGCCCGCCTGCTCGGCCAGGACACCACGGTGTTCAACTCGGACCTGCCGTTCGATTTCATCGGCAACGGTTCGCTGTTCGGCATTCCCTGGCTGGTCATCATCGCTCTGTCGGTCGTGGTGCTGTCCTGGCTGGTGCTCAAGCGTACTGTCCTCGGCACCTGGATCTACGCCGTCGGCGGCAATGCCGAGGCCGCCCGCCTCACCGGCATCAAGGTGCCGCTGGTGCTGCTCTTCGTCTATGGCGTTTCCGGCCTTCTGGCCGGCCTTGGCGGTGCCATGTCGGCGGCCCGGCTTTACGCCGCCAATGGGCTGCAGCTTGGGCAGTCCTACGAACTCGACGCTATTGCCGCGGTCATTCTCGGCGGCACCAGCTTCGTCGGCGGCGTCGGCTCGATCTGGGGTACGCTGATCGGCGGGCTGATCATAGCGGTGCTCTCCAACGGGCTCATCTTGGCCGGTGTTTCCGACATCTGGCAGTACATCATCAAGGGATTGGTCATCATCGTGGCGGTCGCCCTCGACCGCTACAGGCTCCAGGCAGGAGCAAGAACGTGATTGACCTTAGTCGCCGGCATCAACGACCGGTTTCATGTAACGCACCGTGAGAGGCGCGGGGCATCAGGAGGAAAACAATGAAGACCATCGCTAAACTGCTCTGCGGCGTTGCCCTTGCGACCGTCGCCATCGCACCGGCTTCGGCCAAAGATCTGAACAAGGTCGGCATCTCGGTCGGCCTGCTCGGCAACCCCTTCTTCGTCGCCACCATCAAGGGCATCGAGGACGCGGCCAGGAAGATCAACCCGAATGTCGAGGTGACGTCGGTGTCGGCCGACTACGACCTCAACAAGCAGGTCTCACAGGTCGACTCCTTCATCGCCGCCGGCGTCGACGTGATCATGCTCAACGCCGTCGATGCCAAGGCGATCGCACCGGCGGTCAAGAAGGCGCAGGCGGCGGGCATCGTGGTTGCCGCGTTCGACGTTTCGGCGCCGGGTGCCGACGTCACCGTGATGACCAACAACGTCAAGGCCGGCGAAGCGGCCTGCCAGTATCTGGTCGACCACACCGGCGGCAAGGGTGACTATGTCATCCTGAACGGGCCGGCATCGTCGTCGATCCTGGAGCGGGTGAAGGGCTGCAAGGACGTGCTTGCGAAGCACCCGGACATCAAGATCCTCTCCGACGACCAGAATGCCGAGGGCTCGCGCGACGGCGGCCTGAAGGTGTTCCAGTCGCTGCTGACCCGCTTCGACAAGATCGACGCGGTGTTCGCCATCAACGACCCGACGGCGATCGGCGCCCAGCTTGCGGCCAAGCAGCTCAACCGCTCGGAGTTCATCTTCACCGCGGTCGACGGCGCGCCCGACATCGAGAAGGAACTCTCTTCCGGCACCTCGATGATCAAGGCCTCGGCCTCGCAGGATCCTTACGTCATGGCCGGCCAATCGCTGCAGATGGCAGCCGAAGTGATCGCCGGCAAAAAGCCGGCCGAGGCGACGGTGCTGCTCGACCCGCAGCTGATCACGGCAGAGAACCTGAAGGACTACAAGGGCTGGACCGCGGCCCGCTAGCTAACGCCTCCCATGGGTGGTGCGGCGGGGTGACCGGCCCCACCAATTTTGTTTGAGCATCGGATTTTCCCAAAACCGGTTCCCACTTTTGGGTCCGATGCTCTCGAGCAGCAGGAGACGATCATGTCGCGTATTGGAATCCATTCTTTCGTCTGGTCGGCGAGCTCGGCCCAAGGCGACCTCGAGCGGACGCTGGCCAACACCAGGGAGGCCGGCTTCGACCTGATCGAATTCTCCTATCTCGACCCTGCCAATGTCGACATCGGCGGACTGGCCAAGCGCATCGCCGAGCTCGATCTCGGCGTGGCGATCAGCATCGGACTACCGGCCGACGGCGACATTTCAAGCGCAGACAAGACGATCGCCGCGCATGGCGTCGAGGTCCTGAAACGTACGATCGCGCTCACTCGCGACCTCGGCGGCCGGATGGTCGCCGGCATCCTCAGCACCAGCCACGGATTGCAGACTGAGGCGCCGACGCGCGATCAATGGAACCGCAGCGCCGGAACGCTTGCCAACGTCGCGGAGACCGCCAAAGCCGCCGGCGTTACGCTCAACCTCGAGATCGTCAACCGCTTCGAGAGCAATCTGCTCAACACCGCCGCGCAAGGGCTGGCCTTCATCGAGGACACCGGTTCCGACAACATCTTCCTGCATCTCGACACTTTCCACATGAACGTCGAGGAGGCCGACGTCGGGCTGGCCATCCGCCATGCCGCGAAGAAGATCGGCTATGTCCATATCGGCGAGAGCCATCGCGGCTTCCTCGGCACCGGCAACATCGACTTCGCCGCGATCTTCGATGCGCTGACCGCAATCGGCTATAGCGACGACCTCAGCTTCGAATCCTTCTCGTCGGAGATCGTCGACGAGAACCTGTCGAAGAAAACCGCCATCTGGCGCAATCTGTGGACCGACAATATGGAGCTGGCCCGGCATGCACGCCGCTTCATCGCCATCGGGCTGGAGACGGCACGGCGCAAGGCCGAGCTTGTTTCATCAAGCCATCGACCTTAGCACCTGTTTGCGATCCTCAGGCCAGCTCAAAACGTTCCACGGCGCGCATGATGCCACGCAGTTCGGCGAGGCCTTTCAGGCGGCCGATCAATGAGTAGCCGGGGTTGATCCTGGTCTTGCCGATATCGTCGGCGAGCAGATGGCCATGATCGGGACGCATCGGAATCCGCCAGTCGGCGCGACCTTGCTTGCGACGGCGCGTCTCTTCCTGCATTAAAGCGAGGATGACATGCGCCATGTCGGTGCCGCCCTCCAGATGCTCGGCTTCATAGAAGGAGCCGTCATCCTCGATGGTTACATTGCGCAGATGGACGAAATGGATCCGGTCGGCGAATTCCTTGACCATGCCGACAATGTCGTTGTCGGCGCGCGTACCATAGGAGCCGGTGCAGAATGTCAGGCCGTTCGCCGGGCTGTCGACGGCGTTGAGGATGAAACGCGCGTCCTCGGCGGTCGAAACGATCCGTGGCAAGCCATAGAGCGAGAATGGCGGGTCGTCGGGATGGATGCACATGCGCACTCCCTCCTGCTCGGCCACCGGAATGATCTCGCGCAAAAACCAGGCAAGATTGTCGCGCAACTCCTTCGGCCCGATCGAGTCATATTCCGCCAATGCCTCGCGAAAACTATCACGGTCGTAGCTGCGCTCGGTCGCCGGCAGGCCGGCAATGAGATTGCGCTCGATCCTGTCGATCTGCTCGTCGCTCAGTCCCTTCAGTCGCGATTCCGCTTCGGCGACACGTGCCGCGCTGTAGCTGGCTTCGGCATTCCTGCGCTTCAGGACGAAAATGTCGTATGCGGCAAAATCGATCGCATCGAAACGCAGAGCGTAGCCCGTCGTTGGAAGCCGATATGCAAGGTCGGTGCGGGTCCAATCGACCACCGGCATGAAATTGTAGCAGATGGTCTTTATGCCGGCCTTCGCCAGCGCGCGGATGGTATCTTGGTACCAACCCACGTAACGCTGCCGTTCCGCCGAGCCGATCTTGATCGAATTGTGGACGGGAATGCTCTCCACAACCGACCAGGTCAGCCCTTCGGCCTTTATGATCCGCTTGCGCTCCAGGATGTCCGTCAAAGGCCAGGCGCGGCCGTCATAGATATTGTGCAGGGCGGATACGACGCCCGTGGCTCCGGCCTGCTTGACATGATCGAGCGTCACCGGGTCGTTCGGGCCATACCAGCGCCAGCACTGTTCCATCGAAGCTTTCCCTTTGCGATAAAACAGAACCGTATTGTTGGGCCACAATGGAAGTCAAATTAAAGGAGTCTGCGCAATGAAGGATTTCGACGGCAAGATCGCTCTGGTGGCGGGGACGACCGGGATCGGCCTGGCAACCGTCAGACGTCTTGCGGCGGGGGGTGCTGCGATCATCGCCTGCGGCATCGACCGTGCGGCCAACGCGGCAATGATAGCGGAACTGGACAGATCCGGCGCCGAGGCGCTGGTCATGGCCGTCGACGTCTCGGTGCCGGATCAGGTTCGCGACGCGGTGGCGGCCGGCGTCGAGCGGTTCGGCGGCCTCGATATCATCGTCAATTCCGCGGCAGTCCATCCGTATGGAACCGCTACCAGCACCGATTTCGACACCTGGAACCAGGCGATATCAGTCAATGTCGGCTCGATCTACCTGACGGCGCATTTCGGCATCCCGGAAATGATCAGGCGGGGCGGCGGCGCCATCGTCAACGTGGCTTCGGTGCAGGGCTTTGCCTGCCAGCAGAACGTCGCCGCCTATGCTACGACCAAGGGCGCCATCCACACACTGACGCGCTCTCTGGCGCTCGACTACGCACGCTCCGGCATTCGCGTCAATTCCGTCAGCCCGGGCTCGATCCGCTCCCCTATCCTGGAGAAGGCGGCGCGCGGCGAGAACGGCACCGATGCCGATGTCGACGCCGCCTACAGGCGCTTCGGCGAAGCCCACCCCATCGGACGCATCGGCGAGCCGGAGGAAGTGGCGGAACTCATCGCCTTTCTGTGTTCGTCGAAAGCCGGGTTCTGCACCGGCGCGGACTACAGGATCGATGGCGGCCTGACTGCCGGCATCGGCGTGAAATAGAACGGGAAGATCGGTCTCGGCCTTACCGGGAGACGCTGACATCAGACAATTTTCGAAGCACCGACGGCAAACAATGGCGCGTAACACGCGCGAGTTTGCATAGTGCACTTGCAGCCGAGTCAACCGTCTGATTCCCTTGGTTACACTGGGCTGTCCTGATTCGCTCACTGCCCAAAGTCTTGCAGTGCGCGGATAACAAGCCTTCCACCGACCGCTGCGCTAGCGCATTCAAGGGGAGAGACGGCAAATGAACACTGCAACGAGGCCGGCAATCTCGGAAATGAGGCCCAAAATATCCGTCATCGGGGTTGGCGGCGGTGGCGGCAACGCCATCAACAACATGATCGCCGAAGGCCTGCAAGGCACCGAATTTATCGTTGCCAACACCGATGCTCAGGCGCTCACCATGTCGAAAGCAACGCGGCTGATCCAATTGGGAGCGCACGTCACGGAAGGCCTTGGTGCAGGCTCCCTGCCCGAGGTCGGCCATGCCGCAGCCGTGGAATCGATCGACGAAATCATGGACCATCTTGCGGGAACGCATATGTGTTTCGTGACTGCGGGCATGGGAGGCGGAACTGGAACTGGTGCAGCACCGGTCATAGCGCAGGCCGCGCGCAACGCGGGAATACTGACCGTGGCTGTCGTCACCAAGCCGTTCGTCTTCGAAGGAAACCGCCGAATGCATGCGGCCAATGAGGGCATCGAGCGGCTCCGCGAAAGCGCCGATACTGTCATCGTCATCCCGAACCAGAACCTTTTCAGGATCGCCGATGCCAAGACGACCTTCGCGGACGCTTTCGCCATGGCGGACCGCGTTCTCTACGCCGGCGTCGGCTGCATCACCGATCTCATCGTCAAGGAAGGGCTGATCAATCTCGACTTCGCCGATGTGAAGTCGGTGATGCGTGACATGGGTCGTGCGATGATGGGAACCGGCGAAGCCACCGGGGAGGACCGCGCCAGGAAGGCGGCCGAAGCAGCGATCGCAAACCCGCTTCTCGACGAAGCGTCGATGATGGGCGCCAAGGGCGTCCTTGTCTCGATATCGGGCGGCACTGATATGACGCTGTTCGAGGTCGACGAAGCCGCCACCCGCATCCGGGAGGAAGTCGACGCCGATGCCGATATCATCGTCGGCGCCATTTTCGACAAGGCGCTCGCAGGAAAATTCAAGGTGTCGGTCGTTGCGACGGGATTGCGGCGAGGGCTCGAGATACCGCTGACGGCGGGGTTGGAAAGCCGTATCAACTGAACCAGGCCCCATGGCGGCGCCCGCGGTAGGACTTGACTTGAAGATCCGCCGCTCTGGAGACCGCCGCCAGACGGTGGTCGGGCGGGCCGCTGCTGTGGAATTGGAACGCCAGCCAGCGTTCATGGCGCCGGCCGCGTGAACAGGGTGCGGAACAGTTCCTCAGCCCGTCGCCGGCCCTTATCTGTCAGAACGACCGACTTCGCCTTGTTTGCTGGATTGGCGATCAGGCCCTCTGGTGCAAGCGATCCAGGGCATCCCAATCCAATCCCTTCCAAACGCGCCTTTCTTCATGCAGCGTTAGCCAACGCAGGCCCAGAACGGCATTGTCGATCTTGTCGGTGTCTATCTCCATGCCAAGCAGTCTAACACGGGAAAACGGCGTCTGCAGAGGCCCACACCGGACGGATACTTTCTCTGCGTGCAGTGTGACGCCGACGTCAGAAATTGCTTGAGTTTTATGTCGAAACTGACTGCCGGAACAGAATTTGACTTTCTCTGTCCCGCTGCGTCGGCTTTCAAAACTCGACCGCGCCGGGGCCCAAACGCAAAACGGCCCGCGTGAAGCGGGCCGTTTTGATGTTTGGTTGCGGGGACAGGATTTGAACCTGTGACCTTCAGGTTATGAGCCTGACGAGCTACCGGGCTGCTCCACCCCGCGTCAATCTTAGAAGTAAGCCTTGGCTTACTGGATACAAGCTTGCGCCAAATGAAAGGGCCGCTTGCGCGGCCCG